>CAJUEB010000223.1 GCA_910585135.1 uncultured Eubacteriales bacterium | reverse complement strand
GTTATCCTTACAAGGAGCTGGCTGGGTGTGGCGTAGCCTTTAAGCTGGCGCAGGCCTTGCAGCAAAAAACGGGACTCCCCAAGAAAACGATTAACGATGTGCTCGACCTTGTAACTATCGGAACGATCGCAGATGTAATGCCGCTTACGGATGAAAACAGGACCATCGTAAAATACGGGCTGAATAAAATGAATACCAAAAGCCGCGCAAGCCTTTGGTGTTTGGCGGAGGGAATCTCGATCCCTTGGATTACGTCGGAGCGGATCGCTTATGGGATCGGCCCGCATATTAACGCTGCGGGGAGGATCGCCCATGCCAGGGAAGCCGTGAAGCTTTTTCTGGCAACGGATCATGATGTGATGAAACAACAGGCGCAAAAGCTGATCGCCTTCAATGCGGAGCGGAAGAAGCTACAGGAAGACGCTTACCGATTGTGTATGGAACAGGTGACGGGGAATGAATTATTCCTCGTGCTGCATATGCCTGATATGCATCCAGGCATTGTGGGAATCGTCTGTGGAAAGGTACGGGAAGCATCGGGACGGCCTGTCATCATTGCCACATCTGCGGGCGGCGGTATCCTCAAGGGAAGCGGCAGAAGCATCGATAGCGTTGACCTGTACCGCCTGCTGAAAAAACACGGACAGTTTTTCACTCATTTTGGCGGACATAAGGGTGCTTGCGGTTTTTCCATGCGGGCGGAGAATCTCGGCAGGCTGCGGACAGCGCTTGCGGATGAAATGAAAGAATTGCTGGCGGCTGACCCGGAACTGTTCGCGAAAAGGCTGGATTACGATATGCAGCTTGCGCCAGAGGAGATCGATATGGATTTGGCAAAGGAGCTTATGAAGCTTGAACCTGCCGGGCAGGGAAATGAGCCGCCTGTATTTCTGGTCAGGCAGGTCATTCCGCAATCCGTGCGCTTTATGGGCGAGGACGGCATTCATTTAAAGTTTATGATTTACCCTCCCGGAAAAAACGGAGCAGGCGTGGAATGCATTTTTTTCAGGCGGGCGCAGGAAATAAAAGACATCGTTTGCAGTGGCGGTCCTGTTGATTTACTGGGCAGCGTACAGCTCCAGGAATGGAATGGGCAGACGAAGGCAGGGTTTGTGATTAAGGAGATTTTGACATGCAGATAGGAAAGAAAAAATTCATCGCAGTGATCGTTATTGCGTTTCTGGCCGGGGGCTTGTTCACAGCGGGAGGCTTTGCTTTGGCGCAGGGAGGCCTTGGAAAAACGGTCAGCGTTCCCCGCGATGAGTACAAGGAGATGCACGCTTCTTATGAGCGTTATGATAAGCTGCAAAAGCTATACCGGTTGATCGAAACATCCTTTTATCAGGATGTGGATGAAAATGCCTTGCTGGAAGGAGCATATAAGGGTATGACCGAAGCATTGGGCGATCCGTATTCCGCATATATGAACGCAGAAGAATATGCGAACTGGAAAACGGCATTGCAGGGTGAATATTCGGGCGTCGGCGTCACTTTTTCGCAGGATGCGGATGGAAATTATGTGGTGGTTTCAGTAGAACAGGGATCTCCGGCAGATGAAGCCGGGCTACAGACAGGCGATATCCTTCTCGCCGCCGATGGGAAAACGTATGATAATATGGATCTGCTGGCAAATGCCATCAGAGGAGATGCAGGGACGCAGGTAGAATTGACCTATACCAGGAACGGAAAGGAAAACACGGTTTCCATGACGCGGGAGAAAATCGTCCAGCACAGCGTTTCCCATAAGATGCTGGATCAGGATACCGGGTATATCGCGATCACATCGTTTATGGAAAGTACAGCGGAAGATTTCCGCGAGGCGTTAAAGGCCGTGACCGAAAGCGGTGCAAAGAAGCTCGTTTTGGATCTTCGTGATAATGGCGGCGGTCTTTTGAACGCCTGCATCGATGTCGCCGATGAATTTCTCGATCAGGGGATCGTCGTATCTGTAGAAGGAAAAAGCCAAGAACGCATGGAGTATGAATCCAAAGATGGAAAAACCGCATTAAAGACGGTGGTTCTCGTCAATGAAAACAGCGCCAGCGCTGCGGAAATCCTGGCCGCTGCGCTAAAGGATAACGGTTTTGCATTGGTGGGTCAGACCACCTTCGGTAAGGGTGTGATCCAGTCCACGAATGAATTGGAGGATGGCTCGGCGCTCAAGCTTACGATCATGGAATACTTCTCGCCAAAGGGGAACGCCATTCATGAGAAAGGCGTTGTGCCAAATCATGAGGTGAAGGATGACGAAAATACGGAGATAGATGAACAGCTTCAAAAAGCACGGGAGCTTCTGTGAGAAAATGGCGTGCGCTTTAGAACATTAAAGTAGTTGTTGACTGCATGGCACAAGGATGGTACAATAAATGCGAGATTTATCGTGGCGTTGCCATTTGGCGGTGTTGAAAGGAGTTGAATATGGCGTACGATTCCAAGTTTAAGAGGGACGACATTGATGAACTGTTTAAAGCGGTGCTTTTATTGGAGGATGAAGAGGACTGTTACAGGTTTTTTGAAGATATATGCACCATCAATGAAATTCACGCGATCGCACAGAGATTGCAGGTAGCCAAGCTTTTATCGCAGAACAAGACATATAGCGAAATAGAAGGAATCACGAAGGCTTCGACAGCAACGATCAGCAGAATCAATAAGTGCCTGGTATACGGTGCGGAAGGATATAAGCGCATTCTGGAGCGCATGGAGGATGCGGAAGAATGATGCGTTTTTCGGTGCAGGCAGCATGATATATGAAAAGGAAAAGGATTTGGCGGTACATTTTTGTTCCGCCATTTTATGCATCTGATGGAATTATATGTGATAGAAAATTATAAGGATATGTTTCCTGAACGGACAGGGAGCGATTTGACAGACGCCTTGATCCGTGAGCTGCTTGCTGCTTACGGCCTGCCGGATGTGAAGCTTGCGCGGACGAAGAAGGGAAAGCCTTACGTCGAAGCAGGCAAGGGGAAAGACCGCGTTCATTTTTCCGTAAGCCACAGCGGGCATTATTTCGTATGCCTGATCGATGCGCATCCCGTGGGGGTGGACATCCAGCATGCCCGCAAGGTGGATGTGCGAAAAATCGGCAAACGCTATTTTACGGATGAAGAACAGGATTTTCTCGCAAAGCAGGGGGAAAAAGGATTCTTCACGCTGTGGACCAGGAAGGAAGCTTACTGTAAATATACGGGGAATGGCCTGGCGGAAATTATTAAGGGAACGTCTGTGT
>CAJUEB010000222.1 GCA_910585135.1 uncultured Eubacteriales bacterium | reverse complement strand
CAGGAAAACCTCTTGGTTTTTTTCCTCCTGCGGCATCTCATAAACCAAGCGGTAATAAAATCCATGGCCAAATTTTTCCCCGCCATAGACATCACTGATCAGATGGGACTCCAGATGGAACATATCGAACACAAGCTGGATAAGCACCTTCTTTGTCGCCGTAAGCTCATCCCCTGACAAAAGATTTCCCCGTCTTCCCGCATTTTTTCCCGTAATTGAAAGATCCTCGGTCAGGGTATGCCCGATCAGCCATCCGGCGCAGACGCCAAGAAAATGATCCACGGCATCCGGCGCATAATCGTTTTCGTTCAATTCCCGTTCCAACGCCGGAAGCGTATTTTCCCGGAAGCTTTGATGGATCTGCCTGTGCTTTTCCAGTCCATCATAACCAATCGAGGCCATATAAGCTTCTTCATCTTCAAAATGCTGCACGGCATGTGTTTTAAAAAATTTCACGCCCTCCTGGCACGCCCATTGGCTGTTCTTATCTTCTTCTTTAAATGCAAAAAGCTTATTAATGATCTGGAACAGCCGTTTATGCTCCTTGTCGATCTTCTCTACTCCAATCTCAAACTCTTCCTGCCACACAAATTGTGCGTCCGTTTGCGTTCCCATATAAACCCTCCTCCACTTCATATTAAATGTATGCTTTCTGCCGCTATTACGATGAATATTTTATCAAGCAAAACGCTATTGCGCTGTAAGCGGCGCTTTGCACCAAAGGCAAAGCGCCGCTATCTCCGCTATATCATGCGCGAAAAGCTACGCCGTCGGATTAGCCGCCTTCGGAAGCCTTTCTACAATAACGTTCATTAAACTGTCGGTACACTTGATCGGATCAGCGAACACGCCTTCTCCGACCGCTGCCAGCTTCGCATCCACAGTTGGCGTCAAAACGCCGCCCAGGATCTCTCCAACTTCCGCATACTTATAGCGAGGTACATTATCGTCCATTTCCTGGGAAATGTCCTCAGTGTCTTCCCACTCGTGATCTACCTCGAATATGTGTGCGATTTCCGCCGCAACCTCCCAATTACTGAGCGCCACGTCTTCTTCGATCGCAGCCTGTACCAACTGTAATCTTCTCTCCGTATTCGTATAAGTACCGTCAACAGACGCAAAACCAGTTCCCGGAATCACCACATCTGCTTTGGCCGCCAAAGCCGTCATATGGGTATCGCAAACCGCCAGGAATTCAAGCGCATCCGTATCGATGTCAGCTTCTTCACCAAATACCAGCAATGCCTTAACGCCCTCGAGCGCTTCTGCGCCATCCTTGATCCCCAGATCCACAAGACCCTGGGAATTATTCTTCGGCTTCACCTGGAGGATTCCATCGCGAGGACTGCCGATATGCCCGGAAAGCAGTGCCATATCCGCCAAAAGCTTTGCCGCTTCTACAGAAACCAAATTCTGGTTGAAGACGATCATCGCCTTCTTAGCATTCAGATACAGATCTGCAATTTCCTTGGCAGCAGCATTCGCTGTATCACAGATCGCGAATTCCTGCAAATCAGCCATCAGCGCATCATATCCAGCAAGCTCCTTGCCCTTCCCGCTATCTGCGACCGCCTTAGTCATCGCCTTGAGGAAGCCAAGATGATTCTGCTCTGCTGGAATATAAACCTCTTTTGTGAGGAAGTTCATCCGCTGCTCATAACCCTCTGGATTTACAAGGACAACCTTAGCACCCGCTTCTGCCGCCTGTTTCATCTTGAGCTGGATAACCGGGTTATCCGTGGCATGAAAACCAACAGCCAAGATCAGATCCGTGGAGAGCAGCTCATCGATGGTGTTTGGGGAAGCATCATGGCCGATTACCTCCGCAATACCGCTCTTTCTTGCATTCATGCAGAAAATTTTCGCACCCATCGCCTCCGCCATCTTCTGGATCGCATATGCCTCTTCATTCGTATATCGATCCGACACAGCAACACCGATCGCATCTTTTCCATATTTTGCGCCGACAGACTGGCATTTCTTCGCAGCCAAGACAAGCGCTTCATGATAATCCGCTTCCCTGAATCTGCCAGCATCCTTAATCAGCGGTTCTTCCAGCTTATCCTCCAGCATAGAACAATCGAAACCCCATTTGCCTTTACCGCAGGCAAGACCGGCATTGACGATCCCTTCTTTATTTGGGTTCGCCTTGATCAGCATATCGCCGCAGGATTCCAGCTTCAAGCTGCATCCTACAGAGCAGTAGGAACACGTAGTATCCGTCTCAACCGTTGCCACAGGCGTTTCCTTAGTCATCGTCGTTCGTTCCTGCAAAGCGCCCGTCGGGCAAACGCTTACGCACTGACCGCAGGAGATACAGCCTGATTCTGCCAGCGGTTTTTCAAGATTTGGCTTCACGACCGTGTCAAATCCCCTATGTACAAGACCGAGAGCGCCTATTCCCATGACCTCGTCGCATACCCTGACACAAAGTCCGCAGAGAATGCATTTATTCGGATCTCTGACGATGAATGGATGTTCATCCTCGTATTCGATCCGATTGATATCGCCCGCCAGTCTTTCCGGATGTACATCGTACTGGTTTGCCAGGTCGATCAGCTTGCATTCGAAATAATCATGGCATCCGCATTCCAGGCATCTGTTTGCCTCCGCTTCCGCCTCCTCGGCAGTATATCCGTCAGGAATGACCTCGCTGAAATTATCCCTTCGCTCGTCTGCAGAAAGCTGCGGCATCTTTGGCCTGCACATTCTCTCCCTGTCCTCAAAGGTTTTTTCCGTAATATCGTCTCTTTCTACAAAATAAGGTTTTTCATATTTTATCGTTTCACCGTCCAGGTACGCGTCGATGATTTCCGAAACCTTTTTCGCATCAGCGATGGCTTCTACGGCGATCGAAATCTTGTCATTACCGCAGTCTCCACCCGCAAATACGCCAGGAATGCTCGTCATGAAGGTATCCTTATCGTAAGCGATCGCATTCTTTCTGGTCTTATCACAATCGAAAAGCTGTGCGTCTACTGCCTGACCGATCGCAAGGATCATGGTGTCGATGGCGATGGTCTCCGTTTTTCCTTCTACCGGAATCGGCCTTCTCCTGCCGGATTCATCCGGCTCTCCAAGTTCCATGACCTGCAAAATCACTTCTTTCACATGGCCGTTTTCATCCTTGACAACCTCCAACGGATTCGTCAGGTTCTTGAAGATTACGCCTTCTTCCTCTGCCTCTTCGATTTCTACCATGTCGGCAGGCATCTCATCCTTGGTTCTCCTGTAAATGTTGTACACTTCCCTTGCACCCAGCCGTACCGCTGTCCTGCAAGCATCCATCGCAGTATTTCCG
>CAJUEB010000221.1 GCA_910585135.1 uncultured Eubacteriales bacterium | reverse complement strand
TCAGGCTTATAATATTGCAGGTTAAACGGCGCATCGATAAAGGAAAAATTCGGGAAGAGCCTCTTGGCGGAAACCCTGCACGCCAGCTTAAACAAATCGTAGTTCGGATCACCCGGATTATAGTTGATCCCTTCCTTTATTTTGAAAATGTGAATCGGGAAAATCGCAGTTTCGCCGTTCCCCAGGCCGGCTTCCGTCGCCAGCATGATATTCTCACTGACCAGCCTGCCTTCCGGCGACGTATCCGTTCCATAATTAATAGAAGAAAACGGTATTTGCGCGCCCGCCCTTGAATGCATGGTGTTCAGGTTATGCACGAAGGCCTCCATCGCCTGGTAAGTCGCCCGCCTAATTTCTTCGTTTGCATATTTGGTCGCCTTTTTCTGCAATTTATCGATGAATTTTTCGTCGATGATCTCCTTGAGGAAGTCCCGCTCGATTTCCTTATAATTATTATCATCCGCGATAATCGGATATATGCTGTGCTTTTCAAAAATATCCTTGCCGATATCCTTCGCCCGTTCTACACCATCGTCAAGATCAAAAAGCAGGTTCAGCATTTTTCCCAGATTCGTCCAATAGAGCTTCCGGAATGTCTTCTTGACGCCATTGGCCATCCCGTAATCAAAATCAGGAATGCTCTGCCCGCCATGCTGGTCATTTTGGTTAGACTGGATCGCGATACACGCCAAAGCGGCATAGCTCTGGATGTCGTTCGGTTCTCGCAAGAACCCGTGACCCGTCGAAAACCCGCCCTGGAACAGTTTTTCGATATCGATCTGACAACAGGTCGTCGTCAGTGTCAAAAAATCCATATCGTGAATGTGGATATCACCCTCCCGATGCGCCTTCGCATGCTCAGGCTTCAAAACAAACATTTCATAAAACTGCTTCGCGCCCTCTGAACCATATTTCAGCATGGTTCCCATAGCTGTATCGCCATCTATATTAGCATTTTCCCGCTTGGTATCGTTATCCTTGGCCTCCTGGAAGGTAAGATCCTCATAGATCTTCATCAAGCGCGTGTTCATGTCCCTTACCCTGGTACGCTCCGCCCGATAAAGGATGAATTCCTTAGCCGTCCTGGCATGTCCATTTTCGATGAGAACCTTTTCCACCGCATCCTGGATCTGCTCTACGGTCGGGATCTCATTGTGGCAGATCTCAAGCAGGTAAACCTCGACCTGCCTTGCCAGAAACTTAGCGGTGTCATGATCCTTGCCGCCAAGCACCTTCGCCGCTTTATATATGGCATCGGTAATTTTATCGACATCGAAGTCTACCGTCCTGCCATCCCGTTTTATGATTTGTTTGATTTGACTCATTTCTCACACTCCACTATATATCGTCTCATTTTAACGCACAATAAGAATTATACACTAAATACAGTTCTAGTCAATAACGATTTCTGTATTTTATTGCATTTTTGCCAAAGCACAGCATAAACGAATTCTTGCCGGACATATGCGAGATCCGCTGTCTGCCCGCAATAAAAGAGTCTCCGGCGTTTTGCGAAGACCCTTCGTACATCATGATATTTTCCGAAAATTTGACGGACTGCCTTAGCGGGCAGAGCCTGCTGCTGCTCTTACAAGCCGCCTTACTAATTCTTCTCCCCAAAAAACTCCGCCCGGAGCATCGACATCAAATGCAGATCGTAATACCTGCCGTCCTTTTTCGTCGCATTCCTGGCCACGCCTTCACCTTTAAATCCTAAGCTTTCATACAGCGCTGTCGCTCTCTTGTTTCCCGTATA
Source organism: uncultured Eubacteriales bacterium (assembly GCA_910585135.1). Taxonomy (GTDB): domain Bacteria; phylum Bacillota; class Clostridia; order Peptostreptococcales; family Anaerovoracaceae; genus Lentihominibacter. The sequence goes on along the minus strand of CAJUEB010000221.1, from coordinate 1,590 downwards.
ATAATCCAGCGTCACCCGCTCCATGTGCAGGAACGTGAAGCAATACTCCAAAAGCTCATTCATGATCTCCCTGGCCACGCCCTTTCCCCAAAGGCTGGTATCGCCGATATAGAACTTGGTGATATCAAGGGAATCCGAATGCCGGTCAATACGCGAAATATAAATCCTGCCGACGGGGCTGCCGCTATCGCGGGAAACGATGGTAAAATCCAGCTTATCATTGCTCAATTTATTATACAGCGCTTCCGTCGTAACGTCTTCATAGGTCCTGTCTTCATCAAAGGAAAGATACCTCGTCACATCGGGATCGGTCTCCCAACGGGCAAAGTATTCATAATCATTAAATTCAGTTTCCCTGATTAAAAAACTCTGGGTTTCCATCTGTTTCTCCTTCATACAATTTTATTAAGTTTCATTGAAACGCTACAATTTATTTTTTTCATGTGTTATTATAATTATATTCATAAATCTAACAGGAAACAAGGAGAAATGTAAAATTATGAAAAGGTTTTTCCTATTTTTAGTTCTTGCCGCCTTCACAGTGGGTACATTATTGACAGGATGCGCCTCATCCTCTGAAACGATCGACAGAAAAGAGGAACTGACGGCGATTATGGATTCCACCTACGAAGAACTGGCTGCCACCTTTTCCGGCAATACGGGGCAATATGACCTGGTTGCGGAATACCTCAAATCATGGGCCAATCAAAACGAAATAACCATCGAGGCAAGCCATGAAAACTATATGGTACTGATAAACCCTGCGACAGAGGACTGCAAGGATGAAAAAACTACCGTCCTCCAATGCTCCGTAGAAACCGGCAATTTCAAAAATTCGCTACAGCCGCTGGCGATCTCCCTCGCCTCCCTGCTCGGGCCTGAATCTCATGGCAAAATAACGCTGATCATCACGGAAAACAATAACGGACAGCACCTGGGTGCTGCTGCTGTAGATCCATCCTATTGCCAATGTGACAACTTTATCAATATGCAGTATAACGATGATGTGCAGCTTTTCACATCCGGCTCTTATGCCAGCACGGCTGACATGACATCCGACATATCGGAAACATCACCGTCCTATTCGCACGCCTACGCCATCACTTTATCGACGGCCGGATACCACGATCTGTTTGATTTTGAGGGAAAACGTTATCCGAACCCCGTAGAGGTGATCGGCAGCCTCCTGGCTTCAGCAAAAAGCAGCGGACAGCTTTTCCAGCTGGCATCGTTTGAATGCGAAGCTACCGAAGGGTACATTCCTTCCTCCGCTACTGCGGTCGTAGTGCTAGATAGCAACAACGTGGAAAGCTTCAACAAAAAATTCCAAAGTTCCTATCGAAATATGAAGGGACGCTTTGAAGAGCTTGAAGATAACTTCGTCTACACATTTACGGAAACATCTATGCCATCCTCTGTCATGACGAGTGAAACAAGCGATAACATCATCAGCCTGATGTATACCTTAAAGACAGGAATCTATCTGCAAGACGAAGATTCCGGCGACATTATCTCCGCCTCCGGCATCTCCCGCATTACGACCCTTGATCATAGCTTCCGGCTGTCCATCGCCTCCCGAAGCATTGAAGA
>CAJUEB010000220.1 GCA_910585135.1 uncultured Eubacteriales bacterium | reverse complement strand
CCTGCAATGAGCTGACGAACGTGTTCCTGCGCAGCATGCTGGACTTGCAGACCGACGAGCCTTGCATTTCCTTCCGCTGGCATAAGAACATCAATGAGGAGACGTTCCGCCTGGCCATCCAGGCAGCGCGGGATACGGGCGGCCACCCGGCATTTTACAATGACGATACTGCGATTACGTATTTGCTCAGTTTAGGACATACGCTAAAGGAAGCGAGAAACTGGGGGATCTGCGGGTGTATCGAGCCGCATGCGCTGGGCAAGACGGACTTCCAGAGCAATCCGGGGTACTTTAACCCGAATAAAGTTTTGGAAATCACCCTTCACAATGGAATCGAACCGTCCACGGGAATCCGTATGGGGATCGAGACGGGTGATCCGAGGGAATTCACCTGCATTGAAGACCTGATGAAGGCTTTTGAAGCACAGATGGATTATATCATGGAGAAGTTCATCACGCTGGTGAACAGGACGCTCGCCGGTCATGCATTCACGCTGCCGACGCTGACAGGCTCGTGCTTCTCGCAAGGGTGCGTAGAACGGGGCAAGCTGTTGCAGCAGAAGGGTTCATACCACCACTATACGACGGTGGCGCTTACAGGTGCGTCCAATGTGATCGATTCCTTCGCGGCGATTGAGGAATGCGTGTTTAACCAGAAATACCTGACGATGGGAGAATTGTTGGATTTACTGGATACTAATTTTGAGGGCAAGGAAGAAATGCGGCAGCTTTTGCTTCACAAAGCGCCGAAATTCGGCAACGATATCGAACAGGTGGATCAGTATGCTCACTGGCTGGTGGATGCGATGGATCGCTCGATGAAACGCTTTAAGGATGCACATGGCGGAGACTTCACCGTCATTGTGGCAACGCAGGCTTACAACGTGGAAATGGGGAAGGGAATCGGCGCGACGCCGGATGGAAGGAAGGCGGGATGCCCGCTGGCAGACAATGCGTCGCCGATGGCAGGACTGGATGTCAACGGACCGACGGCTGTCATGAAATCCCTGGCTGCTTATGACGAGCTGATTCCGCAGAGTGGTATGCTTCTCAACCAGCGGTTTGATCCGACTGTTGCGGCAGGCGAGAAGGGGCTGGACATCATCGAGACCGTATTTCGTGCGCACTTCGCGCAGGGTGGTTTCCATATCCAGATCAACGTGCTGGATGATGAAACGCTTCGCGCTGCGCAGAGAGAGCCGGAAAACTATCAGGATATCATCGTCAGGGTCGCAGGATATTCGGCATATTTTGTGGATTTGAGCGAAGAGATACAAAACGATATCATTGCCAGGACCATTCAGAGGGGACTTTAATAAATTGCCAAAAGGAGAAGCACATTATGAATTACGAGAGCATCTTGTTTGAAAAAAAGGACGGGATCGGGTACATAACCATCAATCGGCCGCAATCGCTGAACGCATTGAGCAAAGAGGTTCTGGCGGAACTGGATCATGTTTTTCATGCCATTGAAAAGGATGACCAAGTTCAGGCTGTGATCATCACGGGCGCGGGCAGGGCTTTTGTTGCCGGTGCTGATATTTCCCAGATGGTGGATTTGACCGGGATTGAAGGGCAGGAAATGATGAAGCAAGGGGCGAAGGTGATGGATTTTATCGAATCTGTCAGCAAGCCTGTGATCGGCGCGATCAATGGGTTTGCGTTAGGCGGCGGATGCGAGCTGGCGATGGCGTGCGATATCAGGATTGCATCGGAAAAAGCGCAGTTCGGGCAGCCGGAAGTGAATTTAGGCATTATTCCGGGCTTTGGCGGGACGCAGCGTCTTCCGCGGCTGGTGGGAAAAGGAATGGGAAAATATCTCATCATGACGGCCGATTATATTAAAGCGGACGAAGCGAAGTCGCTTGGGCTGGTGGAAAAGGTAGTCGCTCCTGAAAAGCTGATAGAAACTTGCGAAGAAATTGCAAGGAAAATCATGCGTAAAGCACCGATTGCCATCAAGGCCGCTAAAAGCGCAGTCAATCATGGCATTATGCTCGATGTTGCGGCAGGCGTAGCGTTGGAAGGAGAAGCCTGTGCAGCACCGTTCTGTTCGGAAGACCGCGTGGAAGGAATGCGGGCATTTTTGGAAAAGCGGGAAGCAGAATTTCAAAATAAGTAAAACGAGAAGCAAAGCTTAATTGGATAGAAAAAGGAGATAGGTGACAAATGGTGAAAAAAGGCGATTGGGTGCAGATTCGCACCGTGGTACTGAAAGCCGAAGAACGAACGGCCAGGCTTCCGGAAGATACGCAAAAATGCGATCTGGTGCAGTGGACGAAGGGATTTTTGCAGGAGGAAAGCGCTGAAGTTGGGGATGATGTAACGGTAGTGACTGCCGCATCCCGCAGTGTGAAGGGGACGCTGGTCGATGAAAAGCCTCACTACACACATGATTTCGGCGAATTTGTTCCGGAAATCATTCAGATGGAAAAGCAATTAAAAGAAATTATGTTTGGAGGTGAGCAATAATGGCGCTGGCAAAAGATTATGATTCCGTGATGGCGCGTTCTAATGAGATCATGAAACAGGCATTGGGCCTGGATTACACCGAGTTTGAGTCTGGTTCAGTCGCTTTTGATTATGAAGCACTGATGCGGTCAACGAATTATACGATTGATGAAATCAATAAAATACAGTCCCGTACAGGAGTTGGAAATACGCCGCTTCTTGAGCTGCGTAATTTGACGGCACTGGCTCGTAAATATGCAAAGCCAGGCTATGGCGCTCGTATTTTTGTAAAAGACGAGGCGGCAAATGCTTCTGGGTCTTTTAAGGCAAGGCGTGCTGCTTGTGCGGTGGCGCATGCGAAAAAGCTGGGTTATAAGGGCGTGGTAGCGGCAACTTCGGGAAATTATGGCGCTGCTGTTGCCTCCCAGGCAGCGATGCAAGGGCTGAAATCCATCATTGTGCAGGAGTGTTATGATTCGAAAGGCGTTGGACAGCCGGAAATCATCGAAAAGGCGCGTGCGTGTGAAGCGTATGGCGCGGAAGTAGTTCAGCTCACCGTTGGGCCGGAGCTGTTTTATACGATGCTGTCCATTCTGGAAGATACGGGATTTTTTAATGCTTCTCTGTATTCTCCGTATGGAATTGCCGGCATTGAAACTTTGGGCTATGAGATTGCGATGCAGTGCCGTGAGCAAATCGGCAAAGATCCGGAAATGGTGCTTTGCACCTATGCTGGCGGCGGAATGATCACAGGTACTGCCAGAGGCTTGATCAAAGCGGGATGCAAAGCGCAGGTCGTGGGAGCTTCGATCGACTTGACAGGACTGCATATGGCGTCGGATATCCAGTTCAATAAAAAGTCTTGCACGACAGGTCATACGGGATTTGGCGTACCGCATGC
>CAJUEB010000219.1 GCA_910585135.1 uncultured Eubacteriales bacterium | reverse complement strand
ACTTTGAGGATTCCGCTGACGTGATATTTGCAAAGCGTATAAAGTAAATGATCGTCCTGGTCTGCCATGAGATAATCATACCTGATCCCGGAACGAATGAACACCTGCTTGATGCCTTCGATCTGCCTTACCGCTTCCAGCACCTCCGCATATTCGCGATGGTCTATTTGAAGCTCGCTGCAAGGCTTTGGAAACAGGCAATCTTTATTCCGGCACATCCCGTATTTTTTCTGCTTTTCACAGGATGGATTCCGGAAATTGGCGGTCGGTCCGCCCACATCGTGAATATATCCTTTAAAATCCTGACGGTCTTTTAAAAGCGTCGCTTCCCTTGCGATGGATTCCTTGCTCCTGCTTCTCACTTCCCTGCCCTGATGATATGTGATCGCACAAAAAGCACACCCGCCGAAACACCCGCGGTTTGCTGTAATGCTGAATTTGATTTCCTCAATGGCAGGAACGCCGCCTTCCGCTTCGTACTGCGGGTGATAATCCCGCATATAAGGCAAAGCGTATAACTGATCTAGCTCCTCCCGTTCCAGAGGGGGCTGCGGCGGGTTCTGCACCACGATGCTTTGACCCTCGTATGGCTCTGCCAGCCGCCTGCCCGTTACCGCATCATTGCTCCTGTACTGCAAACGAAAGCTCTCACAATAGGAATCCTTCGAAGCCGCAATCCGTGCAAAGGCAGGCAAAACCACATCATCCGCCTGCAATGCGTCCATCCTCATCCTGACACAAGTCCCGCGTATCCAAGTGATGTCTTTGACATCGATCCCGGCATCCAAAGCTTCCGCGATCTCCAGTACAGCCCTTTCCCCCATGCCGTAGATGAGGATATCCGCTTTGGCGTCCAGCAAAATGGATCGCCGCACCTTATCATCCCAGTAATCGTAGTGACCGAGCCTTCTCAGACTGGCTTCCAGGCCGCCGATGATAACCGGCACGCCCTTATAGGCCTCTTTCGCCCTGTTGCTGTAAACGATCACAGCCCTGTCAGGCCTTCTTCCCGTTTTGCCGCCAGGGGAATAAACGTCCCGCCTTCTCCTGTGCTTTGCCACAGAATAATGATTTACCATCGAATCCACGTTACCGCTATTGATGAGAAATCCCAGCCTCGGCCTGCCGAATTTTCGAAAATCCCCTGCGTGCTTCCAATCCGGCTGGGACAATATACTTACTTTAAACCCATGTGATTCCAGATACCTGCTGATGATCGCCGTACCGAAAGAAGGATGGTCAACATAAGCATCGCCCGTAACAAGCACGAAATCAACCTGCTGCCATCCTCTTTCCTTCATATCCTTCCTGCTGACTGGTAAAAACATCCGATCCTCCCAATTTCTATGCCAATGCGCAAGGCGGCCCGCATGAAAACCATGCGTTTGCGAGTCCCGCAGCATCCCATAAAACGAAACAGGCCGGGATTCCTAACATTTGCAAGAAATCCCGGCCATATATTGCAAGACTGCGATTACAGCTTTGTCGTATAGGACAGCTTGATCCAATAGCCGTTGGATTTGAGCTTGCCCCAGCCGCCGCTTGTCTGCGATATGGTATGCACGCCTGGCTTGATATAACCCTTCTTTTGGTAGCTTGTGCCAGGGCCTGTCCGCATATTCAGATCCTTGGCTGTCACCTTCACATTATACTCTCCTTGCAGCGGAACGGTATAGGACAGCTTGATCCAGTAGCCATTGCTGCTCAGCTGCCCCCAGCCATTTTTCGTGTCCTTGATCTCCTGTACTGCGCCTTTCGCCAGTTTGCCCTTACTGCTATAGCTTGTCCCAGGACCTGTCCGCATATACAGCGCGGATGCTGTTACCTTAACCTTATACAGCGCAGACGGTTCGGCACTTCCCGATGTCCCGCCAGATGATCCTGGCTGTTGAGCGGAAGAAGAGCCGCTGACGGTCGTCGTGTATTTCAGGCAAATCCAATAACCCGTTTCAGAAACCTTGCCCCAGCCATTATTCGTCAAGGTAATCGTATAAACGCCCGGCTTGATATATCCCTTCTTCTGGTAGCTTGTACCAGGGCCTGTCCGCATATTGAGGTTTGTTGCGGTCACTTTTACCTGATAACTGCTGGCTGTCCCGGTATCGGAAACCGGCGGCGCTGCTGTATCCACCTTGGTTGCATAGCTCAAACAAATCCAATAGCCGCTATCCGCAAGCCTCGCCCAGTTTCCGCACTCCTGATCGACCTGGTACGTTCCTTGTTTCACATATCCGATCTTGCTGTAATTTGTCCCAGGGCCTGTCCGCATATTCAGGTCCTTAGCCGTTATCTTCACGCTATAGCTGGCAGGCACAGTACCCTCAGCACCGCCCGCTGACGCCGTATCCGTTATGTAGATATATCCCTTCGGATTCTTTTCCCACGGCGAGCCATAATGAAAACGCAGATCCGCCGCCGATGCCGGCTGCGTGGATGCGATCTTCCAGCCTGATTCCGATACATACGGCTGACCGTTCACTACCTTTTCGACGATTGCCACATGATTGCTATAGCAAGCGATCGCACCCGCCTTCGGCGTGCTTCCATATGGGTAATAATTACCGCTTTTATTGATGTCCCACCACTGCGCAGCGCCTTTCCTGAAATTGGTATTGAAGGTCTTTCCCAATATCTCGCTGGCCCTGCCATAAGCATACCATGTACAGTTTCCTACGCAATAACCGCCGTAGCTGCTAAGATACTTCTGGTTCGGACCTAAGTCATACTGATAAAACAGATTGTTATTCGAATAATAATATGCCTGCCCTTCTGCGCTTCCAAATTCCGGCATCGTTGTCCTCTCGCTGAACGCCGCATAGCTCTTCTCTGCTGTAAGAGGCATGACGACCGTCAATGCAAACACCAGTACGATCACAATGGATAATAACCTCTTCATCTGTTCGCTCCCTTTCTTAATCGTTCAATTTCCTTTTTCAATCCATCGATATAACCGATCGGGTATACGGCAACAGGGACGATATGGATTTCCCCGTCCCGCTCATAAATTTCCAGATTGTCGCCTTCCTTCAAGTTTAATTTATTGACGATTCCTTTCGGAATGGTAATCTGAGACTTGTGCCTCAATTCGGTTATCATCTTCATCGGTCAGATTTTCTTACTTTCTATTTTTCTGATTTTCTTACCATATTCTAGCATCCTTCTTCCTAAAAAGACAAGCTTAGCGCTGCAAAAAAAGCAAAAAAACGGTACTGGCATTTGATTTGCCAGCACCGCTTCGCTCGTTTTCACTATATGTTGTATGTTACCCCAGGAATTGCCCGACTGCCTCTTTCACGGCATTTCCGTCCGCAACACCCTTAACCTTAGGCATGATCGCCCCCATGAGCTTACCCATGGATGCTTTCCCGCTGCCCTGCCCAACGCCT
>CAJUEB010000218.1 GCA_910585135.1 uncultured Eubacteriales bacterium | reverse complement strand
TTGTTTCTGATACGATTACAGTATCGGGGCGAGCGTGTTTTGCTCGTGAGATCATCGGACTGAAGAGCCGGATGTTTGCTGCTTTTCAGGCGGCGGGATTGCCCGTTTTTTAAGCGGCAGCACTATTCGCTGCTGGCTTGCCCCATAATGGCATTTGCTGTCAAACGGGCGATGTCACATCTGAAAGAAAGGAGTTTCCAGGATGCCAAGAAAAAGATTGACACAGATATTTCCGTTTTTGCTGCCCCTCCGCAAATGGCAGCGGAAGAAATTTTTTTACCTAAAAATGCGTTTGGATCAGAATCGGTATGCGAAAAAAAGACTCGAATACCTGTTTCCGCATACGGTTTTTGAAGCATCGTCGCTGATGTTAAATGAAAACAGCGGATTCGACATGAAATACCAGGTCAATAAAGTGCATAACCTGAAACTCGCTGCGAAGACTGTCAATCAAGTGGTGATCACGCCGGGGGAGACATTTTCCTTTTGGCAGCTTGTGCGGTGGGCGGATCGGTATGAAAAGTATAAAGACGGGCTGAATTTTGTGGATGGAAAGATTGTCGGATCGTATGGCGGCGGCCTGTGCCAGCTCAGCAATCTGCTCTTCTGGCTGTTTCTGCACACGCCTCTGCGCATTGTGGAGCGGCACGGTCATAGCGTTTTATCGATTCCCGCTACGGAAGATGATCTGCCTTGCGGAATCGACGCTACGGTCAACGAAGGGTGGCTTGATTTAAAGCTGCGCAATGACAGCGGCAATACATTTCAGGTTGAAATCAACTTTGATGATCGATACATGTATGGGCGCATTCTCTCCCAAACCCCTATAGAGCGGGAATATAAAGTTTTTAATCCGTCCGTGTCCTATGTTCGCGAAAATGGACAAGTTTTTCAGGTCGCTCCCGTTTATCGGCAGGAATGCAGCGTCTGGAATGGGGAACGGATTGAGGCTGGCGGACTAGCTGAAGGTGGATTTGCGGATGGCAAGGGTGGAGCGGTCAGCGGACAGTTTGAAGGGTCGCTCGAAGGCGTTAGAGCCAAAGAGGCCGCAGGGGAGAACGAAGATGTCAGATCTGAAGCACCCGCAGGGAAGAACGAAGCCGTCAGAATCGAAGGGCAGGATGATGGGCAGACCGAAAGTGGACATACCATCGAATTATATATCAACCGATGCGCGATCGGGTACAAACTCCCTGATGATATTGTGATTGAAGAAAGCGGCGTATCGCACCGAAAGCTGATTTGAAACACAGGATAAAAAGTATGATTGCACTTTGCGCCTGCACAAAACGAAAGGAATGGGTGAGCAACATGAAAAAGAAAAAAATCGCTGTCATTTTTGGAGGTAATTCAACGGAGTACGAGGTGTCGCTCCAGTCGGCTTCTTCTGTGCTGGAACATATCAATCGGGATCGGCTTGATGTCGTTGCTATTGGAATCACCAGGGACGGGAGCTGGTATCACTATACGGGGCGCACGGAGAAAGTATCTGACAATACCTGGTGTGAAGATCGAGACAACCTGCATCCCGTAGTCGTTTCGCAAAACCCGAATGTGAAAGGCTTTCTGGAATTAGAGGGGGGACGCTTTCACATCATCGAAATCGATTTGGCATTTATCGTATTACATGGAAAGAACGGGGAAGACGGCACGGTGCAGGGATTGTTTGAATTAGCAGAAATTCCTGTGGTCGGGTGCAATAGTCTCTCGTCTGCACTTTGCATGGATAAGGACAGGGCGCATAAGCTCGCCAGCCTTGCCGGGATATCCGTTCCGTTATCCGTGACCTTTAACCGTTTTCACAAGGAGGAAGCGTTGCAAAAAATTGCGGATCATTTTTCCTATCCGATTTTCGTGAAACCCGTCCGAGCAGGTTCATCGCTGGGTATTACAAAAGTGCATGAAAAGGAATCGCTCGACGCTGCCATCGAATTGGCCTTCGCACACGATACGGAGGTCATCGTGGAAGAAACGATTCCCGGATTTGAGGTCGGCTGCGCGGTACTGGGCATAGACGAGCTGACCGTCGGACGGGTGGATGAAATCGAGACGCCGGATGGGTTCTTTGATTTTACGGAAAAATATACACAGGAAGCTTCTACGATCTATATGCCTGCCAGGATCGATGAACAGGCAGAAAAACGAATACAGGAGGCTGCGATTACCGTCTATAAGGCTTTGGGCTGCTCCGGTTTTGCACGGGTGGATCTGTTTTATACGCCGGACGGGAAAATCGTGTTTAATGAGGTCAATACGATTCCCGGATTTACCTCCCACAGCCGCTACCCAAATATGATGAAAGGAATCGGCCTGCCCTTTGGGAAGATGCTGGATAAGCTGATCGGACTGTATGTAGCATGATGAAGACGATTTTAATGGAAAAGGAAAAATCGCGTACTGGCGCTTTGCAGCTCGTCAATGCACACCATCCGCTGGCGGATTGCAGTATCAGGAATTTGATGCCTGTCGATGTTCGTTTTCCCGGTATCCTCATGATGCGGGACGCCGCCAATATTTTGCGGCTGGCTTTCGAAAAAATTTCGGCGCAAGGCTCGATCGTCCCGGTAAGCGGTTACCGTTCCGGCAAGGAGCAGGCTGCGATTTACGAGGAATCGGTTCAAAATAATGGGGCGGCATTTACCGAAAAGTATGTCGCTTTGCCTGGTCATAGCGAGCATCAGACGGGTTTTGCCATCGACCTGGGACTTGCTAAGGAGGAGATCGATTTTATCTGTCCCGATTTTCCTTATGAGGGGATTTGCAATGCGTTCAGAAAAATCAGTGCGGATTATGGGTTTGTCGAGCGGTATGCAAAGGGCAAGGAGCGGGTTACCGGGATTTCGCATGAGCCATGGCATTTTCGGTATGTCGGATATCCGCATGCAAAGATTATGGAAGAAAAGGGGATGGCGCTGGAGGAATATACCGAGTTTATCAAAGAATACCGGGTAGACTCGCGCCTGGTCTATCAAAAGGATGCAGGTTCTGCGATGGAGGTCTATTATGTCCCTGTTGATGGCGATGAAACGTTTGTGCCAGTGCCGGATACGAGTTTTTATCAGATATCGGGGAATAATGCAGGCGGTTTTGTCGTGACGGTGCAGGTATCGTGATGGGGAAATGGCGGATTGTGATTTGGAAAGCGGAAGGAAAACGGCGGGTAGCGGCGGCGGTGCGATTTGATGCGTGGTGACTTTGGGAACGGAGCGATTGTGCGATTCAATGGATCGTGGTTTATAAGGAATGAGTGGTTGCAGGGACTGTAACATTTATCGCTAAGGGGTTAAATTGATATAAAATAAGAGGGTGGTATCATATAGGAACTTATCCTAGGTGATATCACCCTCTCTTTTTTTGTCTTTCAGGATGCAGGGCAGGAAATGCTACTGCGTTAT
>CAJUEB010000217.1 GCA_910585135.1 uncultured Eubacteriales bacterium | reverse complement strand
GCCGACGTCGGGCAAGGTTTTTGTAGACGGCCTGGATACTTCCGTGCCGGAGAATGTCTGGGAGGTACGGCAGCGCGTGGCGATGGTGTTCCAAAATCCAGACAATCAAATCGTATCCTCTATTGTAGAAGACGACGTGGCGTTTGGTCCGGAAAACCTGGGCATTGATCCCGATGAAATCAGGAAGCGCGTGGATGGTGCATTGACAGGCGTGGAAATGTATGCGTACCGAAAAAAAGCGCCCCATCTTTTGTCGGGCGGGCAAAAGCAGCGGATCGCGATCGCGGGTGCTGTCGCCATGGAACCGGAATGCATCGTCTTTGACGAACCGACGGCCATGCTAGACCCTAAGGGACGCAGCGAGGTGCTTGCCGTAATCAAAAAGCTGAACGCAAAGGGCATCACCGTGCTTCTTATTACGCATTTCATGGAGGAAGCGGCGCAGGCGGATCAGATCGTCGTCATGCATAACGGTACGGTGAAGATGAAAGGTGCGCCTCGTGAGATTTTCCTGCGGGCGCAGGAGCTTAAGGACTTAAACCTCGGCGTGCCGCCAGCGGTGGAGCTGGGCATGAAATTACGGGAACGGGGCGTTGCGATCCCAGAAGGCATTTTGACGATAGATGAGATGGTGAAACACTTATGTCGATAGAAGTAAAAGGATTAACGCATATATATAGCGAAGGTCTTCCGCATGAATCGATTGCGCTTGCGGACGTCAGCTTCAAGGCGGAGGATGGGCAGCTCGTCGGGATTATCGGTCATACCGGTTCGGGAAAATCTACGCTCGTGCAGCATTTGAACGGGCTTCTGAGGCCGAAGAGCGGACAGATCATCGTCAGTGGCACGGATATCACCGCTGATGGCGTAGTGATGCGGGAAATCAGACGTAAAATCGGCCTTGTGTTTCAGTATCCCGAATACCAGCTCTTCGAAGAGACGGTTGCGAAGGATGTGGCGTTTGGTCCTGCGAACCTGGGTCTTTCCCAAGAGGAAATCGATGCGCGGGTACACGAAGCGATTGAAATGGTAGGGCTTGATTACCATGCGATTAAAAATATTTCCCCGTTTGATTTATCGGGCGGACAGAAACGCCGCGTGGCAATCGCGGGCGTGATCGCCATGAAGCCGGAGGTGTTGATTTTGGATGAGCCGACGGCAGGCTTGAATCCCAAGGCGCACGCGGATATTCTCCAGATGGTGCAGACGATTCATGAAAGGGAAAACAACATCGTGTTTTTGGTATCGCATAACATGAACGATATTGCCCGGATGTCCGATCAGGTGCTCGTGATGGATCATGGCAGGGTGGCGATGAATGGAACGCCTGCCGAGGTGTTCTCCCAGGGAAAGCGGCTAAAGGCTATGGGACTGGCGCTTCCCGACTCGATGGAAATCGCATCGCAGCTGCGGGCGGCGGGACTTTGCATAGAAGGAAGCTGCCTGACGCTCGACGAGGCGGCGGATGAAATCGCAAAAGCGGCCCGGGCAGAACGATAGATAGCCGGATATAGTCTTCTGGCTTGGAGCGCAGTTTCCCGGCACTTGGAAGGATTTCCGTAAAATCGGAAGGAATCCTTGGAAGAAACCAGAAACGGCGTGAAAAAAAGGAGAAGTCAGAAGCAGAGAAAAAATAATCAGAAACAACGTAAATAAAATTGCAGAATAAGGATTAAACGGATGATCAGGGATATCACGTTAGGACAATACTATCCAGGAAATTCGTGGATTCACAGGCTGGATCCGCGGATCAAAATCATGGCAACGATATTATATGTCGTCGCCCTTTTTGTGGTAGATGATTTTATCGGATTTGCCATTGCCTTTGTCGGGCTTGTCGGCGTCGTCTTGATTTCGAAAGTTCCGTTCCATTTTATCTTGCGTGGATTAAAGCCTGTGTTTTTGATCATTGCATTTACTTTTATCATTAATCTTTTTATGATAAAAGGAGAAGTGTTAGTGTCGTTTTGGATACTGGAAATTACGAAAGAAGGCGTGCGTACAGCGGTATTCATGGCTGTGCGGTTGGTGCTTTTGATCATCGGTTCATCGCTTTTGACTCTGACGACAAAACCGATCAGCCTCACCGATGGGATTGAAGCGTTGCTGTCGCCGTTTAAGAAGCTGGGACTTCCGGCGCATGAGCTGGCGATGATGATGACCATCGCTTTGCGTTTCATTCCGACCTTGCTGGAAGAAACGGATAAAATCATGAAAGCGCAGCAGGCAAGGGGTGCGGATTTTGAAAGCGGCAATATCATGCGCAGGGCAAAGGCGTTGATTCCGATTCTGGTGCCGCTCTTTATCAGCGCATTTCGGATTGCGCAGGATCTGGCGATGGCGATGGAGGCCAGGTGCTATGGCGGCAATATCAAACGCACCCGGATGAACGGCATGAAGCTGAAAAGCCGCGATTTGGCAGCGTCAATTTTGTTTTTGTTATTTCTGGGGCTGATCATTGCCCAGAGGATTTTGATGTAGATAAATCAAGGCGTCCGGAACTGGGGCGAGCCAGAGGCAGGGCGCGGGCATAGGCTCACTGGTGCGGAGAGGATGAAAGGCGGGCGCGGGTTCGTCGGTGCGGAGAGCGAAAGGCGAGCGTTGACCTGCGGATGCAGGAAATGGAGGAACGATGCGGCAGCGAAAAGCGAAGGATTTGGAAAAACGGCTGCAAGCCTGTAGCGGATATTTGCTTAACTGCTCGGCAGATCATGCCAAGAGCAGTTTTTTTGACGATGAGAAAGAACTTTATCTGGAAATCGGGTGTGGAAAAGGAAACTTTATTATCAAAAAAGCACTCGATCATCCGGATAAAAATTTTATTGCCATAGAAGGGCAGGAAACGGTGATCCTGCGGGCATTGGAAAAGGCGGCAGGGTTTTCCGGCTGCCACAAAAGTGGATCGTCCTTTGGCGGGGAAACGCCTAGTGCAAAAGAGGCGGCTGATGGTCGCCGCAAAACGGGACTGCCTCTTTGTGGAGCAGAATCGGGATGCCTTTGCAAAACGAATGGCGCAAAGCTTTCGAACCTGAAATTCATGCTGACCTTCGTGCATCGCATGGAAGAATTCTTTGAAGAAGGACAGCTTTCCGGCATTTACCTTAATTTCAGCGATCCGTGGCCGAAAGCAAGGCATGCAAAACGGCGGCTTACGTATCGGACGCGGTTGCAGGATTATGCATGGGCATTGAAAAGAGGCGGGTTCGTGGAATTTAAAACCGATAACGAGGATCTGTATCAGTTCACGCTTGCAGAAATCGCCGCCGCCGGATATGAAATTACGGAGCAGACGGCGGATCTGCATGGAAGCTGTTATGAATCCCGTTTTACCACCACCGAATACGAGGAAAAATTCAAAGCGGCGACTGAAAAGTACGAGGCAGACCTGCAAGCCTAC
>CAJUEB010000216.1 GCA_910585135.1 uncultured Eubacteriales bacterium | reverse complement strand
ATACGGTTTTGATTATCTGCGCGATAACATGGTGATCTATAAGGAAGCGATGATGCAGCGGGAGCTGAATTACGCCATCATAGACGAGGTGGACTCCATCCTCATAGATGAAGCGAGGACGCCGCTGATCATTTCGGGCAAGGGCGATAAATCCACCGATATGTACAAGCGGGCTGACGGTTTCGTGAGGACGTTAAAAGCGGGTGAGGATCAGGATTTTACAATTGAAGAGAAGGATAAGCAGATTGCGCTTACCGACCAGGGCGTGGAAAAATGCGAAAAGTATTTTGGTGTGGAAAATTTCTCTGACCCTGAAAACATGGAAATCAACCATCACGTATTGCAGGCATTGAAAGCCAGGAACATGATGAAGCGCGATGTTGATTATATCATAAAAGACGGAGAGATAGTGATCGTCGATGAATTCACGGGACGTTTGATGTTCGGCAGACGTTACAGCGACGGGCTGCATCAGGCGATCGAGGCCAAGGAAAACGTGCTGGTTCGTTCGGAATCCAAGACGCTGGCGACGATTACGCTGCAAAATTATTTCAGGATGTACCAGAAGCTGGCGGGGATGACCGGTACGGCGAAAACAGAGGAAGGCGAGTTCCGGGATATTTACAACATGGACGTTGTGGTGATTCCGACGAACAAACCGATCGTCAGGGAAGATATGCAGGACGCCGTATATGCGACGGAGCGGGGGAAGTATAAATCCATCGTCGATATGGTAGAAAAATGCCATAAGACTGGCCAGCCAGTGCTGGTCGGCACGGTTTCCATCGAAAAGTCCGAGCTGATCGCAAATGCGCTAAAGAAACGCGGCATCAAGAATTTCAATATATTGAATGCGAAACAGCATGAGAAGGAAGCGCAGATTATTGCAGAAGCTGGGCGGCTGAATGCGATTACCATTGCGACAAACATGGCGGGCAGAGGTACGGACATTATCTTAGGCGGCAACCCCGAATTTGAAGCGAAGCGGGAAATGGCGAAAAACGGTTATGATGATGAGGCGATCGCCTTTGCTACGAGCTTCGTCCAAAGCGATGATCCCGATCTTTTGAAGGCGCGTGAAACCTTCCAGGCGCTTCATGAAAAGTACAAGGAAGAACGGCGGGAAGAACAGGAAAAGGTCAGGGAACTGGGCGGTCTTTGCATCGTGGGCACGGAACGGCATGAGTCCAGGCGAATCGATAACCAGCTGCGCGGGCGTTCCGGAAGGCAAGGCGATCCGGGACAGACTTTGTTCTGTCTTTCCATGGAAGACGACCTGATGCGGCTCTTTGGCGGTGAACGGATGCAGAACCTGGAGCAGAAGCTGGGCGTGGGTGAAGATGAGCCGATCGAAGCGGGGATGATTACCAGGCAGATCGAAAATGCACAGAAGAAGGTAGAAGGAAAGAACTTCGGCATTCGAAAATACGTGCTGCAATACGATAATGTGATGAACAAGCAGCGTGAGATCATCTATGGGGAGCGAAAGCGGGTTCTCTTTGGGGAGAATTTGCGGGAGGATGTAACCTCTATGACGAAGCAGCTCATCGATGAAGTTGTCGATCCTGTCGTGGTAGCGTCCAGGTTCCCGGAGGAATGGGACTTTGAAACGATCAATAAGGGACTGAAAAAAATTGCGCCGAAGTTTACGGAGCTGCACTTTACGGAACAGCAGCTTCAGGAAATGGATGAAGACAGCCTGAAAGCCGGAATCTATGATGATTTTGAGCAGCTTTACCAGCAGAAGGAAGCGGAAATCGGCGCAGACAAGCTCCGCGAGGTAGAGCGCATGATCCTGATCAGGGTCGTGGACAACAAGTGGATGGATCACATCGATGCTATGGATCAGCTCAAAAGCGGGATCGGGCTTCGGGGACTGGGTGGTCAAGATCCGGCGGGTGCTTATGCGCAGGAAGGCTTTGATATGTTTGAGCTTATGATCAGCTCGATCAAAGAGGATTTTGTGAAAGCGTGCTATAATGTAACGGTTCAGACATCGGCAGAAAGGCGAAATGTCCTGGGCAGCGGCGAAAGCAAGAAGGCGGATTTCCTGGATGAACCTTCTGTAACAGGCGGCGGCCAGCCGATCCCGCAGCAGACGCAAGTTCCGCAGCGGCAAAACAAGCCGCAGACGGTGAGAAGGGAAACGCCGAAGGTAGGCAGAAACGACCCGTGTCCGTGCGGCAGCGGCAAGAAATATAAGCATTGCTGTGGAAAGGCGCAGTAAGTGGAAGGTAGGCGGCAAAGCGCAGGAATGGGCAGATCGCAGTAAATTAGAAGATAAGCCGCAAGGCAGTCCGCTAAAGCAAATGCCCGCGAGAAACGCGGCCTAGAGGGGTATCCTTGTGGCTTTGTCCGAAGAAAATTTGCTTTTAAGCGGGTGTGAGTTTTCGAATATAATTCGACATAATAAATAAAAGGATGTGAGAAAATGATTCAGTTAGATCAGATCAACAGCCAGCTTCCTGCGTTGCAGGTGCTGCTCAAAGAGGCAGGTGAGTCCCTTTGACCCGGAGGGGTTAAAGGAAAATCTGAAAACGATAGAGGCTGAGATGGCAAAGGATGGATTCTGGGATAACCCGGAAGCCGCTCAAAAATCGATGAAAGAAAAAAAATCCTGCGAGGATAAGCTGCATGAGCTAAAAGAGCTTTCAGACCAGATGGAGGAACTGGAGCTGATGTTGGAAATGGCAGAAGAAGAGCAGGATGAATCCCTGGCGAAGGAGGCCGAAGAAACCTTTGAAAGCCTTTCAAAATCGCTGGAAAATTTGAAGCTGCGCACGCTTTTGGACGGTAAATATGATCAAAACAACGCCATCATTTCCGTACACGCCGGCTCTGGCGGAACGGATGCGCAGGACTGGGCGGAGATGCTGTTCCGCATGTATTCCAGGTGGTGTGAGAAAAAGGGATATAAAGCCCGTCTGGTCGATATGCAGGCGGATACCGAAGGCGGGATCAAGAGCGCGACTCTTTTAGTGGAAGGCGAGAACGCATACGGGTATCTGAAAAATGAAAAGGGCGTTCACCGGCTCGTGCGGATTTCCCCGTTCGATTCGTCGGGAAGGCGGCATACCTCCTTTGCATCACTTGATGTGACGCCTGAAATCGACGATGATATCCAGGTGGAACTAAGTGACGATGATCTGCGGATCGATACCTTCCGCTCCAGCGGAGCAGGCGGGCAGCATGTCAATAAGACCGATTCGGCGATCAGGATCACGCATCTTCCGACGAACATCGTCGTGACCTGCCAAAACGAGCGGTCGCAGCACCAGAACAAGGAAACGGCGATGAAACTCCTGATGTCCAGGCTCATCGAACTGGCAGAGCAGGAAAAGAAGGAAAGCCTCGATGAGTTAAAAGGCGATTACAGCCAAATTACATGGGGAAGCCAGATCAGAT
>CAJUEB010000215.1 GCA_910585135.1 uncultured Eubacteriales bacterium | reverse complement strand
GGAGGCGGCTATCGGAGAAGCGCGATGCGGAGAAATGGGAGTTGGCGGAAGGGAAAGCCGCGAAAAAATGGTTTTCTTTTAAATTTAGGAACATACTCTGCGGCATTGGCGGCAAGATGATTCGCAGGAGTGCGATCGGCAATCTGGCTTTCGATGAAACCTTATTAAAAGGAGAGGATACATTTTTCCTGTATCATTTGTTTTATCAAGAGATCCGCATGGCACACCTGGCTCAAGCGTGGTATCTTTACCGTAGTCATACGGCGAGCCTGACGCATTCTTTGCAAGTGAAAAATGGCGGTTGCTATTTTAATCATTGCAGAAAACGCAGAGATGATGTTTATGCGAACGGAAAGTCTGCATCTGCACTCATCTGGGAACACAATCTATCTGCGACGATCGGCAATGCTTTCATCGATCGGAAAGCGGCAGGCGATCAAGAAGGCTGCGAATTTTTAAAAAGGGAGGCTGTGAGCGAATTAAAGCAGCCCTTGTTTTGGAAGCTCGATTTGGTGTTTAAGGTCTGGTTTATAAGCAGCATCTTCGGCGGTCCTGTTTACGGGATTTTAAGAAGGACATATCTTCTGGCGCAGAAAATCTTTCATAACGGGGTAGGCAAGGAGGCGGATAGAAGAAGGGCAGATGTGGGGATTTTAACCTTTCACTGCGCGGATAATTACGGGGCGATGCTGCAAGCATATGCTCTAAAGCAATATTTGTGTGATCACGGAATTCACACGGAAATTGCAGCATATGAGCCGCCTTTTATGACGGGAAGGCATTGGTGGATTCCTTATATCCCGCAAAAAAATGGGACAGGAAGGCGTTGGAGAGACTGGATCTGTTGTATGTATAATTCGTTTGTACGTTGGATGTTCAATGTATTCCAGAAGCAGGATTTTTTCCGGCGGCGGGCGAATATGCGAAATTTTCGCAGGCGGTATTTGTTGGACACGGGGCAAAAAAGAATCCTCTTTACCAAAAGGTTGAAACGACTTCCCTATTCCCATTATATCGTAGGCAGCGACCAGATTTGGAATCCAGAGATAACGGTTGGGTTAAGAAAGGCGTATTTCGGTGCATTTGAGAATAGGCGAAAGAAAAAAGTGATTGCTTATGCCGCCAGTCTGGGAGGTGCTAAGCTTTCTCCAGAATATGACCGGGAATTTGCGGAATTGCTATGCGCTGTCGATGCGATTTCACTTCGGGAAGCAGAAGCAGTACCTTATGTAAAACAGTTTTGTGAAAAGTCCGTTGAAGCGGTTCTCGACCCCGTATTTCTTCTGGATCGGGAACAATGGGCGCAAATAGAGCGATGCCCAAAACGCAAAGGCTATATTCTAATATATCTTGCGGAAATCAATGAGGCGTTAAATAGGTATGCAAGTGCTTTATCGGAAGCAAAGGGGTTGCCTGTCGTAAAGATCCCTGGCGTGGAGCTTTTTAGCAGCAAGTTGAAAGGCAGCGCAGGAGCGGTTGATGAAAATTTTGAGATGGAATCTGTGGCCGGACCGGCAGAGTTTTTAGGCCTGATTCATAACGCTGATTATGTCGTGACTAATTCTTTTCATATGACGGCGTTCAGCATCATTTACCGAAAACAGTTCGTCGTGTTTCCGCATACTGATCGCAGTGCCAGGCTTCGCAATATCCTGCGGATTTATGGCTTGGAGGACAGGCTGTACCGGGAAGGGCAGGATATCAGTATTGATGCGTCCATCGATTGGAAAGAAGCTGACCGAAGAGCCGGGAAAGAGAAGCAAATGTCTAAGACTTTTTTAATGAAGCATCTGGAAGAGGAAAGCTAGATCGTTAGGGGGAATTGCTATGGAAAAACACGGCGCAGCTAGAAAAGAAATGTGCTGTGGCTGCAATGCATGTGCAGACGCCTGTCATGCTTGTGCGATTGAAATGATAGAGGATGAGGAAGGTTTTTTTTATCCGCAGGTCGACCAGGAAAAATGTACGGGCTGCGGCCGGTGCAGGCAGGTCTGCCCTGTAAACAAACAGGACTTTTTCAAGAATGCCGACCACGATGTTGAGGTGCAGAAAGAACCGCCAAATCGGTATTTTGGCGTGCAGGCAAAAGAATCGGAAATCCGTTATTCCAGTTCGTCGGGCGGGATTTTCCCACTTGTGGCGCATTATGTTTTAATGCGGCAGGGCGCCGTGTATGGCGCTGGATACGATGACAATATGAAGGTCGTGCACCAGGAGGTTCACAGCCTGGCAGAGCTTGCAAAGATTCAACGGACGAAATATGTCCAGAGCAATTTGGATGGGGTTTACAAAAGGATCGAGCGGCAATTAAAGCAGGGACAGTGGGTGTTGTTCTGCGGAACGCCTTGCCAGGCCGAGGCACTGAGGCTCTTTTTAGGCAGTGCATATGAACGCCTGCTCCTGATGGATCTGGTCTGCTATGGCGTTCCTTCGCCAGGCATCTGGCGGGATTATGTCAAGTATTTGGAACACAGGCACGGCGGGATGATGACGGATTTTTCTTTCAGGGATAAAAGAAACAAGGATGATGGGCATATGCGGTCATTTCTCATCGATGATACCGAATATGTGGAGTCTCTTTATTCAGATCCTTATTGCAAACTGTATTTTGGAAATTATATCCTGAGGCCAGCTTGCCATGCTTGTCAGTTCTGTATGGCTCGGCGAAACAGTGATTTGACGATCGGGGATTTCTGGGGGATCGAACACGTCCGGCCGGATGTGGATGATGGCATGGGAACCTCGCTGGTGATTTTGCATACGGAAAAAGCGCAAAAAATATGGGAGGAAATAAAAACATATACAGATTGGTTTGCATGTGAAAAGGAGCAGGCTCTCCAGCCGCGTTTGCAAAGCCCTACCGAGGCGGCGAAAGGGCGGCGTCTGTTTATGGCGGTATACAGAGCCTTGCCGTTTTCATTCCTGATAAAATTGTTCATCTGGGCAGGTAAATGTAAGGCCGGAGCGGCTTTGGGCAGGAGAAAAGTGACATGAAGAAAATGTTCAAGTTTGTAATAGAAGCGCTGGAAGGCGAGGAGCAGCATTCGTGGAAAAAGCTGGCCTTTGTCAGTTTTGTCAGCCCGCTGTTAAGCATCTTTAGCTTTTCAACCGTGGTTTACATGATTAATATCGTCGTTCGCAGCGTAAACGTGTCGCCGAACGTTATCATCGGCTTCATGTTTTTTATGGCAGCCGCGGCCGTTTTGATTGGCTTTTTTTCCTTGTACCAATGTAGGCTCACCAACCGTTACATATACGGAGGCGCGCAGAAATTATCGTTGAAATTATACGAGCTTTTGATGAAAGAGGATTTGGAAAATCATCATCAAAAGAGTCCCATGCAGGCCGTTGTCCTGGTACGCAGTGATACGACCCGCTGCATTCAGGTTATCACGCACTACATCGGCGTTTGGGTCGATGTGTTTACCGTGGCGGGATACACTCTTATGCTGGCTTATGTTTCCGGCTGGATT
>CAJUEB010000214.1 GCA_910585135.1 uncultured Eubacteriales bacterium | reverse complement strand
TCAAATTGTAGAAGAGTATTTCTCAAAGTGTAACATATGTCTTGACAACTAAGAGTGTAAATGCTGTTACTGTTTTTGCTTGACATGCTATGAAATCGGTGGTATGTTATAGATAGAAAAGGTGCTGCCGATAGTCGGTCAGCTACGCATGATTAAAAAAGTAACCTTACTTGGCAAGAGTGGCGGTTACTTTTTTCTTTCCATATTTACGATTGCAACGACCAGCATGGCAACGCCGAGGATGATCGTGAATTCTTTATATGTAGAAATATTTGCTTACTTCCTTTCCATGCGATTTGGATTTTTCACCATAATTGCAGGGGTAACGGAAGTAGCTAACCGCCTACCGTGTCTCTGGCAGCACCATATATATCATAACACTTTCAAGAGAAAGAAACAAGTATTTATTCCTAGAATTGGAAAAATAAGGATGAACAAGTGGTTCTAATCCATTTGTTTTTTACATATCCCCTTGAGATTGAGGATGGCCGTTTCTTTTTGCGATAATTTCGAGAAGAAGATCTTGGCTTGTTCTCCTTATCATATTATCAAGAAGTTGGTCTTGGCTCGACCGTTTTCTTAATGTTTTCAAGGAACGGCTCTTGGCTCGACTATCCTCTTGCTCTTTTCAAGATTCCATTTTGACTGATTTCTTTATACTTTCAAGAAGCTGATCGAATATTGGTTTGGATTTCAGCAGTTCTGCCGTGCAATGTGAGAGCAGGCATATCACGGTTATCGATGGAACATACGCCAGGCTGCCCGATAGTTCCGCTGCGAGCAGGATGCCCGTAAACGGCGTGCGGATGATTGCCGTGAAATATCCCGCCATTCCCAGCAGCATAAAATAATTCATAGATATATCATATCCGGCAATCCCCGCAAACAGGCAACCGATGATTGCGCCAATTACCAGCACTGGACCGACCAAGCCACCCGGTGCGCCTGAGCTAAAGCATACGATTGTAAATATGTATTTAACCGCCAGCAGAATCACCAGGGCTTGGATTGTCCAGTCAGCATTCATAAAATCATCAATCAGTGTATTTCCGCCGCCCAGCGCAACAGGGTAAACAAATGCCAGAATTGCGGCTAAGACTACTGGAATCGCGATTTTCAGCCAAGTATTTTTTATCTGTTTATAACAGCCTTGCAGTGCTTTGATGCTCAGGTTGTATAAGGCGCCGGATATTCCGGTCAGGATTCCCAGAACAATCAGAAGATACCATCCGCCTTTTGGCAGGGTGCTTTCCGGGGTAATGGCAAATAATGGCGCAAAGCCTGCCAAGCGAGATGTGATGAAATCAGCGCAAATACATGCCGGTAATGAAGTGAGCAGGAGTTCGCTGGAAAATTTTTTATGCATTTCTTCGCTGGAAAATGCAAAACCCGCCAGAGGAGCGTTGAGAATTGCAGCAAAGCCCGCGCCTGCTCCGGCGCACATGAACAGTCTTGTATGCTTTTTCAGTTTGTCAGAGAGCATAGAGAAGCCTTTTGCTGCCATAGCGCCGAGCTGGACTGATGGTCCGACTTGCCCCATCGATAACCCTGCACCGATCGAGCATGTGCTTCCTGTGAGCATGGTGGCAAAAGCTTTGTACCATGTCGTATGGAGCAGGCCGGAAAGTTCCCCTTTGACACGGGGAATGCCACTTCCCGAACAGTTGATATCGATCTTTAAACACAGGCAGATTGCGATATAAGCGGCAATCAAAAAGGCGAATATATGAAGCGGAATCCTGCTGTTGATTATCGTATTGTGGATGGATTCTGCGTGAGAAACCATAAACCGAAAAAGAGCAACCGCAAGCCCGGACAGGATTCCGATGGCAATTCCTTCTAATGCAAATATATGCTGAAATTCTTTGGATTTGTTTCGCATTGTTATAAGCCTCATTTTTATAATTCAGAAATCTTTCGCTTAAAGTCCGCAGTGAAGGCGCACCGCGGTTTCCAGCAAGAATAAATCATCTGGGTTCTTCAGGGATAGTCCGGTCAGCTCTTCTATTTTCGATATTCTATATATGACCGTTTGCCGATGGCGATCCATCATTTTAGCAGTCTCCGATATATTTCTGGTCGTAAGATAGACTTTTAAAGTCTCCATTAACTCCTGGCTGCCGTTTTTGTTATATTCTAAGATAGATACGAGCATATCATATGAATCCGAAACAAATTCTGTATCCGCATAGAGGATGGACATCATCGTGTAAATGAGCGTATTTTCGTAGAAATACCTGTTTGACAGCTTCAAATCGTTGGAGCAAAGCTCTTCTGCGAGCTTTGCATGCAGGTAGTAATTGTGGTAATTTGTGGGCGTATCTTTTATTTCACTTATTCCCCAGGAAAACTTGATGTTTCGGAAAAGCGCGGAAAGCTTGTCTTCAACAGTATCTAAAAATGCGGATATTTTTGTTTTGCCGGATGAAAACTTATTTGCAAAGTAAATAATCAGCATATTGTGATCGTGCGTGATCATAATTCGATAGGAGAGTGATTTGGCAATGCTGATAATCTGGGACTGTATCTGGATGATGTTTGATGAAATCCAGTGTTCCGAGTCTTCTTTGCGGTATTGGTTTTTCAGGCTGATCCTGCCGACGATGCAGGCATAGGGGATATTGATTTGCAAATTCATCAGCTCTGCGGTGCGGATGGCTTCATCGCTGTCGGGGTTGCTGCCGCATGCGAGATTTAAGATAAAATCATCCTTTGCGGCACGTTGTGTGACTTCTATGAGTTCGTCCCGGTAAAACCATAAAGAGAGCAGGGGTGAAAGCGTATGCCTGAGGATGGATGTGCTTTTGCCGGTAAGCCTGGCGTTGAAATAGAGGTATCCGTAGGCGACTTTGTCAGTTTCAAGGGGTATTTTATCCATGTCGTCTAATATTTTGCTGTTGCCGATGACGGTATTATCAATATGGGTGATCGCCGTATCACAGGAGAGCGTTTTTGAAATGATGTTTGACGCCGCATTGATGTCTTTGTTGTTGAGGAATGCCACCAAAAGCTCGGTTTGTAACTCTTTGAAGATGTCTAGGTTATCGTGGTACAGTTTTTCCAGAACGGTTTCGATGATATCTGCGAATCTGACGATCCATGGGATCTGGTAAACGGCGAGACCGTTTTCGGTTGCGTATTTTTTGCATTCTTCCGCAAGCGTGATTTCATCGCTGGGGATGGCGAGGATGAATATGCTCGCCTTGGCATCAACAAGACCCTTCATAAATTCCAGCATCAGGGCGGGGTCGTTGGCATATGGCGTGGCGATCGTGATTACGGCTTCGTTTTTTCGGATAAAATCGTCAAGTGGGAGATCGTTTACGGAGATGTATTCAATTTTTCGGTTCATGTTTGGGGATTGCTCAGTGAGGTTTTTTGCCCATGGAATCAGATCTAAATTGATAAAATCTTTGATCGTAAACATCAGAAGCTCCTTTCTATTATCCCTTTTGTATTTTTGCCTGCGGGTTTC
>CAJUEB010000213.1 GCA_910585135.1 uncultured Eubacteriales bacterium | reverse complement strand
TGGAAGAAAATCTCGATGATATTGAAGTGAAAGGCGTCAGATGGCAGTCCGTCATAGAAGGCTTTTATGGGACGTTAAAGGATGAACTGGAGGTTGCTGACCAGGAAATCCAGAAGGTCGAATTTGAAGCGGAGCTGACGGGAGAAACCTGTGAAATATGTGGAAAGCCGATGGCGGTCAAGCATGGGCGGTACGGGTCGTTTATCGCCTGCACGGGGTATCCTGAATGCAAGAACACCAAGCCGATCATACAGTCCATTGATGTGAAATGCCCGAAATGCGGCAAGGATATTGTAGCGAGAAGGAGCAAAAAAGGACGGCTTTTTTATGGATGCAGCGGGTATCCCGATTGTACGCAATCGTATTGGAATAAGCCAGTGAATAAAAAGTGTCCGAAATGCGGTGCGCTTTTGGTAGAGAAAAAAGGAAAAGACACGAAGTACGCATGCTCCAACAGCGAATGTGATTACAGAGAATAAGTTTTTGGGATTTCGTGGTAAATGCGAAAAGGAGGTACAAGATGGTGCAGTTTCATGCGACAACAATCGTAGCAGTCAGGAGAGGGGAAGACGATATTTGTATCGGCGGTGACGGCCAGGTCACGATGGGCGAAACCGCGATTATGAAAAACGGGGCAAAAAAAGTAAAGAAAATATATAAAAATTCCGTGATTACGGGATTTGCAGGTTCTGTAGCAGACGCCTTTTCCCTGACAGAGAAGTTCGAGAGCAAACTGGATGAACACGGCGGGAATTTAAAAAGGGCGGCAGTTGCTTTGGCACAGCTTTGGCGTTCCGATAAGGCGATGCGGAATTTGGAAGCACTGATGATCGTTGCTGACAAGGACAATTTACTGGTTCTTTCGGGGACAGGCGAGGTCATCGAGCCGGACCAGCCGTTTGTCGCCATCGGATCAGGCGGCAATTACGCTTATGCTGCGGCAAATGCATTATACAATAATACAGAACTGAATGCGGAAGAAATCGTCAAAAAGTCATTGGAAATCGCTTCCTCCATATGCGTATATACCAATGACCATATTTCCGTGGAAAAATTATAGGAGGCATAACATGGCAAACAAACTTTATCAGATGACACCGAAAGAAATCGTCCAGGAATTGGACAAATATATTATCGGCCAGGATGAAGCGAAAAAATCAGTGGCGATCGCATTGCGAAACAGATACAGAAGGAGTCTCCTTTCGGACGAAATGAGGGAGGAAATCACGCCGAAGAATATCCTGATGATGGGACCGACGGGCTGTGGTAAAACGGAAATCGCAAGACGGCTGGCGAAGTTGATGGACGCGCCGTTCGTCAAGGTGGAAGCCACCAAGTTTACCGAGGTAGGTTATGTGGGAAGAGATGTTGATTCCATGGTAAGGGATCTGGTGGAAGCGTCAATCAGGATTACTAAGCAGGCGATGCTGGAAGAAAAATACTCGATTGCTGATGAACTGGCAGAGGAAAAAATAATCGAAGCGATTATTCCGGGAAAGAAGAAGCATGTTTCCGATAATAAGAGCAGAGGACCTTTTGATTTTATTCTGGGAAACGCCGGGTACATCAGTCAGAAAGAGCAATATGAAAAGCAGCAGAAGACGGATGCGACTGAGACGGAAACCATGGATGTGAATCTGGCAAGGGAGCAGGTCAGGCAGCAGCTTAGAGAAGGTCTTTTAGAAGAGCAGTATATCGAAATTCAGGTGACGGATACGCCTAAGACCAATACTCTGGATATGGGAAACGAGGGCATGAGCATTGCCATCGGCAATATTTTTGGCGATATGGCGCCGAAGAAAAAGAAAAATAAAAAAGTGAAGGTCAAGGATGCCAGAAAAATTTTGCGGGAGGAAGAAGCACAGAATTTGATCGATATGGATCAAGTGACTGATGATGCGCTGGAAAACGCAGAACAGAACGGTATCATTTTCATAGATGAGATCGATAAGATCGCTTCCGGCTCAGGCTATCGAAGCGGGGCGGATGTATCCAGG
Organism: uncultured Eubacteriales bacterium; assembly: GCA_910585135.1. Lineage (GTDB taxonomy): Bacteria > Bacillota > Clostridia > Peptostreptococcales > Anaerovoracaceae > Lentihominibacter. The sequence continues at coordinate 1,551 of CAJUEB010000213.1, read as the reverse complement.
GAAGGCGTACAGCGTGATATCCTTCCGATCGTGGAGGGCAGCGTAATCAATACGAAACACGGACCAGTCAAGACAGACCATATCCTGTTCATCGGCGCTGGCGCATTCCATACGGCAAAACCTACCGATTTGATTCCCGAACTGCAAGGACGTTTTCCGATCAGGGTGGAGCTTGAAAACCTCGACCAGGAAACCTTTGTCAAGATTTTGACTGTGCCGGAAAATGCATTGCTGAAGCAGCATAAGGCGCTTTTGGAAACGGAAGGAATCGGGATAGAATTTACGGATGAGGCCATTGATGAAATTGCGACGATGGCATTTCTGATGAATGAACAGACGGAGAATATTGGGGCTAGAAGACTGCATACGATACTGGAGAAGCTTTTGGAAGACATCTCGTTCAATATTCCTGACATGGACGAGGAAAAAATAACGATAGATCAGGATTACGTGAAAGAAAAGTTCGCTGAAAAAATACATCCGGAGGATATCGACCGGTACATTCTGTAATCGGAATTGGCCGGGCATAACCGTTAAAGAGCAAGCTCCATAGGTTTTCGCTGTCAGAAGCGGGGATTTATGGGGTTTTTGTTTGGAGTCCCTGCGGCTGCTGCTGTTAAAAAGAGCCGGGTCATGGATTGTCTGTTTTGATCGATGAGACGTTTGCCTGCGTATCGTGATGCAACATTACGGCGGGTGGTGAACAAGACTGTCATATCTGTGTGCAATGATATGTGAATTGTGTGTGAATAATGAACTTTTTTGAAAAGTCAAAAAAATAGTTGTTTTCTTGGCTGAAAAAATATATAATAAGTGTATATATGATATGTAAAAAATTTCAAATCTAATATGATACAAATGAGGTAGAGGCTATGAGTGATATTTTAACGAAAGTAAGAAAATTAAACTGGTTGCTTCAGGAAAGCCCTACGGGTGCGTTTTCTTTTGACGAGATGTGCGCGATCTTGAGCGACCTGATGGATGCCAACGTTTATGTTGCAAGCACCAAAGGCAAGGTGATCGGCGTTAGCTACAAAATCAAATCGGATAGCGCCACCATTGCGGATGCGGAAACAGATACGGAGGTTTTTCCAAGCGAGTACAATGAAGAATTCATGAAGGTGAAGGAAACCACTGCAAACCTCACGGAAGACGCCGCTTTGCAGATTTTCAAGTACGATTACGATACTTCGGACAAGCTCCATACGATCATTCCGATCATGGGCGGTGGCAGAAGATGGGGTACGCTGATCCTTACCAGATATTCCCCACTTTTTACCGACGAAGATCTGGTGCTGGGCGAATACGGTGCGACGATCATCGGCATGGAAATACAGCGTAAGAAATTCGTGGAAGAGGAAGAAGAAGAAAGGCAGATCGCCATGGTGCAGATGGCAATCGGTACGCTTTCCTATTCAGAAGTTGAAGCAGTGCAGCAGATATTTGCGGAGCTGGACGGAACGGAGGGGCTTCTGGTTGCCAGCAAGATAGCGGACAGGTCGGGCATCACTAGATCTGTTATTGTCAACGACTTGCGAAAGCTGGAAAGCG
>CAJUEB010000212.1 GCA_910585135.1 uncultured Eubacteriales bacterium | reverse complement strand
CTGGATGCGACGGATCAGGCTGCGATGGATTGCATCGATCCGAACAGGAGGTTTCAGGACCGAGATAACTGGGTATGGATCAGGGACGCAAAGAAAAATAAAATGGTAGTTGGAACACAGGCGAGGATTCTCTATCAGGATGCAGAGGGAAGAACTCGGATCGCGCTCAAGTTTAACGAGCTGGTGCGAAAAGGGAAGATCGGGCCGGTGATGCTGGGAAGGGATCACCATGATGTAAGCGGCACGGATTCCCCATTCCGGGAAACGGCGAACATCAAAGACGGCAGCAACGTGATGGCGGATATGGCAACGCAGTGTTTTGCCGGCAACGCAGCCAGGGGCATGAGTTTGTGCGCTTTGCATAACGGCGGCGGCGTAGGCATTGGCAAAGCGATCAACGGCGGATTTGGCCTTGTACTGGATGGAAGCCAGCGGATCGACAATATCATTAAATCAGCGATGATGTGGGATGTTATGGGCGGCGTTGCCAGAAGAAACTGGGCGAGAAATGAAAATGCGCTGAAAACGTCTGTAGCATACAATAATGGCCATCAAGGTACAGGACATATTACCATTCCGTTTGTGGCGGACGATACATTGATCGAACAGACTGTTTCAAAATTTATCAAATAGGGTACGCCATGCAAATGGCAAAAGAAGGGATTCAGTATGAAATTATTAATTAAAAATATCGGCTGTCTGCAAACACCGACAGGCAGTTATAGCCATAAAGGCAGCAAGCAGGGGAAAAATATGAAACTTTATGATGCCGCAATTTTAGTAAGCGATGGCATCATCAGGGAAATTACAGAAAATGGAAAACTTCCCGAAGGCCCTTTTGATAAGGCAATCGACGCAGAAGGCAAGCTTGTGACACCGGGCTTAGTGGATGGGCATACGCATCTGGTCTTTGGCGGATACCGGCAGAACGAGATTCCGATGAAGCTGGCAGGCGCAGGATATTTGGACATCCTCAGAGCAGGCGGCGGGATTTTGGATACGGTTCGCAAAACACGGGAGGCGTCCTTTGCGGCGCTTTATGAAAAGAGCGCGGCGTTTCTTGATGAAATGCTGCGGATGGGCGTCACTACTTGTGAGATAAAAAGCGGGTACGGTCTTGATAAAGAAAGCGAATTAAAGATGTTAGAGGTTATCAGGGCGCTGGGAGAAAAGCACGCTATGGATGTCGTGCCGACTTTTATGGGGGCGCATGCTGTGCCACCGGAATTTGAAGGGCAAAGTGATGCATACATAGAAATGCTTTGCACAGAAGTGATTCCAGAGGTAAAAAAGCGCGGGCTTGCTGAATTCTGTGATGTATTCTGCGAGGATTCCGTCTTTACTGCAAAGCAGAGCAGGCGTTATCTGGAAGCTGCCAGTGAAGCAGGGTTTGACCTTAAAGTTCATGCGGATGAAATTGAAGATATCGGCGGGTCAAGCCTGGCCGGAGAAATGGAAGCCATTTCAGCGGAGCATTTGATCGCAATTGGGGAAGATGGAATGAAAGCGATGGCAAAGGGCGGCACGACCGCGATGCTGCTTCCTGCGACTTCTTTTTATTTGGGTAAGCACTATGCACCTGCGCGCTTCATGATAGAAGCAGGAATTCCTGTAGCGATTGCCAGTGATTTTAATCCAGGCTCATGCCCGTCGCTGAATTTGCAGTTTGCGATCAATTTAGGATATCTGCGCTATCGGATGACGCCGGAGGAAATTCTGACGGCAGTCACCATCAATCCGGCCTGCGCTATTGACCGGGGCGACCTGATCGGTACGCTGGAGGTCGGCAAACGGGCCGACCTGGTCATCTGGAATGCGCCGGATTTTGAAATGCTGTGCTACAGGTTTGGTTCTAATTTAGCAGACCGGGTTATCAAAGAAGGAGAAATTATTTTATGAAGCTGATCAATCTTAGACTGAATGAATATCTGGATATTTTACTTTCTGATGCGCCTGCGCCGGGCGGCGGTTCTGTAAGTGCGTTGGCGGGTGCGCAGGCTGCGGCGCTTATGAGCATGGTCGCAAGCCTGACCATCGGCAAGGAGAAATACAAGCAGTGGGATGATTCCAACCAAGCGGCGAAAGATCAGGCGGAAACGTTGTATAAGGGATTTGCGGAAGCGATCGATAAGGATACCGAAGCCTTTAACCTCGTCGCTGCGGCGTTTAAAATGCCGAAGGAAACGGGGACGGAGAGAGAAGCAAGGAAAAAAGCCATCGCAGCAGGGACGCTGGAGGCGACGAAGGTTCCGTTTGGTGTGATGAAAATGGCAGCGGAGGGTCTTGACATAGTGGAATCCATGATCGGAAAGTTTAATGTCAATGCTGCCAGCGATTTAGGCGTAGCTGTGCTGAATCTTATGAGCTGTATGCGGGGCGCATGGCTTAATGTAAAAATCAATTTGCCTGGGATTAAGGATCAGGCGCTTGCTTCTGAATATCAGACAGCAGGGGAAGAGATGATCAAAGCCGGAGAAGAACAGGCAAAGAAGCTGCGGCAAAAAATAGAAGAAACTCTGTAAGGCAGGTGAAAAGCTGCCTTTTGCAGAACATGAAAGAAATTTGTTCGTTTGGAAATAAGTTTTTTCATTGTAATTTGTGTCGAAGTGAAATGAAAGGAATGAGTAATTAAAATGGCAAAGATAATTGAAAGTGTACCAAATATCAGCGAAGGAAGGGATCAGGCAGTGATCGAAGCCTGTGTGGAACAGATTCGGACAACACCGGGATGCACACTGCTTAACTATTCATCAGATCCAAGCCATAACAGAACGGTTATTACATATATGGGAAGTCCTGAAGGATGTGAGGAAGCCAGCGTGAAATTGGCGAAGAAAGCAGTTGAGCTAATTGATTTGACAAAGCACGAAGGGGAACATCCGAGAATGGGATGCGTTGATGTAATGCCGTTTATTCCGATCAAGGAAGCAACGATGGAGGACTGTATCGCATTGAGCAGGCGCGTTGGAAAAAGGATCGCACAGGAAGCGGATCTGCCGGTATTTCTTTATGAAAAATCAGCATCAGCGCTACATCGGCAAAATCTGGCGAAGGTAAGGAAGGGACAATTCGAGGGCATGGCAGAAAAGGTCAAGGATGCGGACTGGATTCCTGATTTTGGCGGACAGCGGATTCATCCGACGGGCGGCGCTGTTTGCGTGGGCGCAAGGCCGCCGCTGATCGCATATAATATTAACCTAGGAACGGACAACCTGGAGATTGCTTCTAAAATTTCTAAAATCATCAGGGAGTCAAGCGGTGGGCTGAAATGCGTTAAAGCGATGGGCGTGATGCTAGAGGAGCGGAATATCGCACAGGTTTCGATCAACATGACGGATTTTACCGTGACGCCGCTTCACCGGGTAACGGAGCTTGTACGAAATGAAGCGGCAAGATATGGTGTTCCGATTATTGGTACGGAGCTGATTGGCTTAGCACCGATGCAAGCATTGTTTGATGCGGCAGAGTATTATCTGCAAATCGAAGATTTTGATCCTGCCGTGCAGGTGATTGAGAATCATTTGCTGTAAATATTAAAAAAAAACGCTGTCC
>CAJUEB010000211.1 GCA_910585135.1 uncultured Eubacteriales bacterium | reverse complement strand
AACTAAAAAACGGCAACTATTGCTGCCGTTTCGTTTTCGTGGTTGCGGGGACAGGATTTGAACCTGCGGCCTCCGGGTTATGAGCCCGACGAGCTACCAGCTGCTCCACCCCGCGTCATCATTTAATTGTATTGTGCATCGGCACAGAACTTACGACCAGCCTCCGTAAACTGGTGCCGGAGACCGGGGTCGAACCGGTACGATCGATTAGGATCGCAGGATTTTAAGTCCTGTGCGTCTGCCAATTCCGCCACTCCGGCAAATAATAATCTGAAGTGTTACCTTCAGATTATTCATAGTTGGCTCCAAGGGTGGGGCTCGAACCCACAGCCTATCGGTTAACAGCCGAGTGCTCCACCATTGAGCTACCTTGGAACGTTAGGTTATTTCCTGTGACAACAAATAGAATTATACATCACTTTGCTGCTACAGTCAATCCAATTTTACCGATTTTTTTCAATTATTTTTGCAAAGGCTGCATTCTCTTTTTCTGTTCTTTGTGAAAAGCATGACTGCCTTTCAAATATTGTTTCACATATTTCACATATATATTATACACATCCATCCGGCTTTTTATACAAAATATTCCTGTGGCGGCATCCGTCAAGACAGGGCCGCCACAGAAATCAATATCCCATCATGATATTGCAAGCATTTTCTCCGCAGGTTACTTTCTGTCAAATATTTATCACACATATAGAATGCCTTTAAAACCTGTACGCCGGCAATCTGTTCAGGTTTGATATCCGTGAAACTCTCTCCCCATCATATCAAAAGCTGACGCCTTTCCCTGCTGCTATGCTTCCTGGATTGCTACCGGATAATTGCGCAACGCTTTCCTTACACCCCTTCTATTCTTCAAACCATCCCAGTTCTTTACAGGATCAGTAAGGATTTGCCAATGCTGCCAATCAAAAAAATTATCACCTAAATAATGACTTCTGCAATCAACATCACTTTTTATTCACCCAGTCTCTTTACCATTCTCTTTTTCCCGCCAGTGCTTTCCTCTTGTCCCGCTTCTGTGCTGCCGCCGGATTCTGACCCGCCACACGCTTTTCTGGCAGGCTTTTCTACTTTCTTTTCTGCCGCCACAGGATTTTTGCCGCTAGTCGCAGGATCCTTCCCGCCCCCGGCGGACTTCTCCTGCCGATTCTCTTTCGCATTCCCTGCGCTGGACATGCCGCAATCTGCCGCTTCATCATCTGCATTGCCGCCCGTCAAAAGCTCGGCTTCATCCAGCTCGATGCGCTCAGGTGCAATCTTTTTTGGTGCTGAAGCCTGTAATTTTTTATCTTCCTTCTCGATCGCGGCAAGATTCTTCTGCCTGTCCTCTTCCATCGCGGTTTCGATCAGCTTGATTTTTTCCGCATACTTCTTGATATTCGCTTTATCCTTCTCGTCCTCGTAGATCGCAAGCAGCTCTTTCATCGTCTCAAGATGACTGCCGTTCAGTTGCAGCGTCCGCTTAAATGCGCCCACCGCAGCGGATCTTTCCCCAGTCATTTCATAAGCTACGCCCAGATAATAATGCAGCGGCCACCAGTCATGGAATCTCGAAGAGACGAACGGCTCTAACGCCACAATCCCTTCTTCATACCTTCCTGCCATCACATGGTTACAGCCCGCTTCAATTTGCAGAGGCTCTGCGATCTGGGACAGCCTGGTGCGGATCTCCTTCTTATCCTTTCCGTTTTTGCTGAATTTAAGAAAACTCTTCCACGAAAGATCTGCTTTCGCATAAAGTCCCAGATTGAGATACGCATACCCCAGATAGTAGTACCCCTGGGCAAACCGCGGATGTGCCTGCGTTAAAAGCTCAAACCAATCGAGCGCCTCCGCCTTAAAGCGTCCCACGTACTCCTCATTCCGGCTGGCAAGGTACATCGCCCTGCAAGCCCTGGCATAGCTGTACATCCCATGAAGATACTCCGGCTGGATGCAGAGCGTTGCCCGGAACAGGATGCACGCTGTGTCAAGCTCCCCCAGCTCCGCAGCATCCCTGCCTTTTTTCAAAATTCCTTCATCCAGTTTCTTATTATAAAGCTTCGTCAGGATCGCGACATAATCCTTCGTATGCTTAAAGTGCGGGTCGCAGCCCATCACCCACGCCATATTTTCCGCTAATACCAGAAAGGGAATGCCTTCTCCGCCAGCGAATTCCTTCACTTCCTTCTTTCGCAGCGGGATCGGTACGCCGCGCATCAAATCCCCAGCCTTGGATCTGGCCATAAATTCCTCTGAAAATTCAACAAAGACGAATTTATTGAGATACTTCCTGAAATATTTGCCGATCCGATCCTCCCGAAGCTGGATATTATACTCTTCCTCCGGCCTTACTACCGTTCTTGTGATACCCATATTCTGGGATATCGTTTTCAATGCATTGCCCATATCTGTTTCCTCTTATATCGCTTTATAACGCCCTGAATCGTTCATCCTTAAACATATCGTGATTTTCCATCGCCTTTCGAAGCGTGTTCATCATCTTTTCCTTATCCCTTGGCAAATCGCCCCGCAGCGAAACATAGTTAGAAGCGTGGTTGCTTCGGAATACACATTTTTTTGAAACATTGGTATGCTCCAGCATGAGCAGCGTTTCAGCCATGACCTCTTCCGGGGAAAGAAGCCGCAGCCTGCCTTCTTCGATCTCCTTTGCCATCGGCACGCTCGGATCAACAAGCAGCGTCAAAAGACCTACATAAGAAGGTTCCATCTCACTGATCATCGTCCCTGTATCGATCGCATGCGCTTCCCAGCCATCCTTGCCCGCAAGACCAGAAATAAAGGTAACGGATGCCTGCATCCCGCATGCCTCGATCCGCTTCACGCCTTCAATCAATTCTTCCCTCGTCTCGCCCTTGCAGATATCCTTTAGCACCTTGTCATTTCCTGACTCCGCACCAAGATATACCATGGTAAGTCCCGTTTCATAAAGCTCCCGCATTTCTTCATCAGTCTTATGCAAAACATCGGTCGCCCTGCCATAAATCGTCGTCCGTTCGCATTCTGGGAAATTCTCCCTGATATGGGAAAGGATCGGCATCAAACGGCTATTGGAAAGAGCCAGCGCATCGGCATCGCAGAGAAATATCCGCTCTACCCTGCGGTACGTTTTTCTTGCCCATTCCAGATCCTCAATGACCTCTTCTAACTTTCTCACCCTGAATTTTTTATCCTTGAACATCTTACAAAATGTACATTTATTATGTGTACATCCAATCGTCGCCTGCACCAACAAACTATACGCCTCACTGGGCGGCCTGTAAATATCTCCTTCGTATCGCATAAATTCCTCCTTTCATTTTAGCGTTTCCAATCATATCAGCAATCAATCAAATGATTTGTTACGCTTTTGTTCATTTGCTCATTATGTCGCCGCTGATCCGCATTTGCGATTTTCCCGCTTATTTCCCAGCAGCCCGCTATTTTGTAGTTAGCTTTTCCGGCCTGCCCGCTCATTTTACGAGCAACGCCCTTATTTTACGACCCGCCCGTTTCTTACATTTTTTCCGGCGCGTTCATGCCTAAAAGGCCTAAACCGATCTTGATTGAATTCTTT
>CAJUEB010000210.1:2167-3575 GCA_910585135.1 uncultured Eubacteriales bacterium | reverse complement strand
CAATGATGCAGAGACTGCCGATAAGCCTGGTATTTTTCATATTTCCTCCCACAAAACATTTCTTAACGTTGATGATGGGAGTCTGGGATTTTAACAGCTCCCTTTTCCTGTATTGTAACATGAAACCATAGTCCGGTCACGCCAATTCCCGCACAAACAGAGCCAAACTGTGTAAATCGCCATATTAGTCAGAATTTTTTCGCAATATTATTATTTGCCTGTTCTGAAAAGCTGTAGTATGATAGATGGCATGAATAAGGATATGATAATGAAGAAGCATCCTCTTGTAGCGGATCTCGCAACGTGCAGGGAAGTGTTTTGGGAAAATCCCGCCGTCATGCAGGCAAAAACGGACGCTGATGGAAGGAGCAGCGTACCGGAGCAGATCGATATCGACGATGCCGATGCACGGCTTTTGCGGTTTGCGCCGTTTATTGCAAAGCAGTTTCCGGATGCAAAGGACGGGATAATCGAGTCGGAGTTTCGGGAAATCAAACGCATGAAAGCGGCGTTAGCGGCTGACGGGACAGTTTTGCGGGGTGCTGGCGGGGCGATGATGCAAAGCGCGCCAGCACAGGTCAATGCGCCGACACGAGCCGACAAAAATCAAATCGTGCCGTCCGTCAATGTGCAGGGCAGATTGTTTTTAAAATGTGACAGCCACCTCCCCGTTTCAGGCTCGATCAAAGCGAGGGGCGGCATATACGAGGTGTTAAAGCTGGCGGAAAAAATCGCGATGGAAAAAGGCAGATTGAAAGCAACCGACGATTATTCCGTGCTGGCTGATGAAGAGTACCGTCGTATTTTTTCACAGTATAAGGTTTCGGTGGGTTCGACGGGAAACCTCGGTTTGAGCATCGGTATCATAAGCGCAGCGATCGGATTTCAGGTCACTGTCCATATGTCGGCCGATGCGCGCCAGTGGAAAAAGGATATGCTGTGTTCCAAGGGCGTGACGGTGGTAGAATATCCCGATGATTACGAAGCGGCCGTGGCGCAGGGCAGGAAGGAAGCGCAGGCAGATCCAGCCTGTCATTTTATCGACGATGAAAATTCGCCAGACCTGTTCGAAGGCTACTCCGTTGCAGGCAAACGGTTAAAGCGGCAGCTTGATGAGAAAGGCATTGTAGTTGACAAACAGCACAGATTATACGTATATTTACCGTGCGGCGTCGGCGGTGCGCCGGGAGGCGTCGCTTGGGGACTAAAACAGTACTTCGGCGATGACGTTTACTGCTTCTTTGCAGAACCGACTCATGCGCCGTGCATGACGCTGGGTCTTGTGACAGGCTTGAAAAATCAGATTGCGATAGGTGATATCGGGATTGATGGAAAGACCGAAGCGGACGGGCTGGCGGTGGGCAGGCCTTCTGCGCTCGTTTCCGATATCATGCAAAAGCAGCTAAAC
>CAJUEB010000210.1:0-2157 GCA_910585135.1 uncultured Eubacteriales bacterium | reverse complement strand
TATCTGGCCATGTTAAAGGATTCGGAGGATATTTTTATCGAGCCTTCGGCTTGTGCGGCATTCGAAGGGCTTCATTATGTAAATGGCGGCGCAGGGCGGTATTTTCCTGCGCCTGATGAAAACTCCCTCCATGTTGTATGGGCGACAGGGGGCAATATGGTACCGGAAGAGGAGAAGGTTTTGTATTATAGCAGGGGGAAAGCAAACAGCAAATGAGTGAATTTTTGATGACAGGACAACAGCGTCTGGAAGCCCATGTCGATAAGACGCTGGCAGAAAACAATGTTAAACAGCGCGATACCATAAATGGGATGATGAAGTCGCAAAAGGTGAGCTGTTCTTATGAGGACAAAATGATAACCTTTGGCTTTCCCGCTCAGCCATGGCAGGCCAACAGAGCGGGAAATATGCACGGCGGCATGATCTGCGTGGCATTTGATTTGACGCTGGCGGCTTTGGCGCGTTTCTTTGCACGGGAAGACTTTGTGCCGACGATCAGCCTGGATGTAAAATACGTGCGGCCGGTGAGCGTGGGAGATACCTTGCTGGTGACCGCGAAAGCGACGGCCGCAGGCGCGCGCATTACACAGCTTACATGCGAAGCGCATAGCAAGACCAGCGGCAAGCTGATTGCGACGGGTGCCTCCGTCTATCTGAATGCAGATACAGTGAAAGAACATGCGCAAAAAACCGCAAATTAGTACACATTCGTGTATAAAAGTATAATTGTATACAATTTATTGACGCGATTGCTTTGACTTTTTAGGGATAAAGTAGTAAGATAGAAGCATCGTTTTGTATGAAAATTGAAATGGATATGTCAAAAAAAGGAGAGGAAACAAATGAAAAAAGTATTATTAACGGCGCTGGCGCTGATCATGTCACTGGCAATTCTGGCAGGCTGCGGCGGCGGTTCATCAGAGGATCAAGAAGAAGCGAAGTCATATGTCATCGCTACTGATACAACGTTCGCACCGTTTGAGTTCACGAATGAAGACAATGAATTCGTAGGAATCGACGTTGATATCCTGGCAGCGGTCGCAGAAGACCAGGGATTTGAATATGAGCTTCAGTCATTGGGATTTGACGCCGCTTTGGCAGCAGTTGAATCAGGACAGGCTGACGGCATGATCGCCGGCATGAGCATTACCGATGAACGAAAGCAGACCTATGATTTTTCGGAAGCATATTTTGATTCCACCGTGTGCGCAGCCGTTAAGGCAGACAGCACAGCAGCATCCCTGGATGATATCAAGGGCAATAAAGTAGCGGTTAAGAACGGTACACAGAGCGCAAGCTGGGCAGAATCCATCGCGGAAGAATATGATCTGGAACTCGTTTACTTCGATGATTCCGCTATGATGTACCAGAACGTTCTTTCTGGACAGGCTGTGGCATGCTTCGAGGATTATCCTGTTATGGCTTATGGCGTAACGCAGGACAACGGCATGAAGCTTCTGGTTGAAGAAAAGGACGACTATGCGACGCCTTATGGATTCGCAGTTCAGAAGGGTAAGAATGCCGAGCTTCTCGAAATGTTCAATAAAGGTCTCGCAAACATCAAGGAAAATGGCACTTACGATGAAATTCTGGCAAAGTATACAGAAGCAGAATAAACAAGAATAATTAACAGTTAAAGGAAACGATATGAATTTGTTCGAAGTATTAGGCGATGCATATCCGTTACTGCTGGAAGGCTTGGGCATGACGATCAAGGTAACGGTAATATCATTGATCCTGGCTGTCGTAGTCGGTATTTTTACCTGTCTGTTTGGTATTTCAAAGATACCGCCGCTGCGCTGGCTTTCAAAATTTTATATTTGGCTGATCAGAGGTACGCCGATGCTGGTGCAGGCGATGTATATTTACCTGGCAGTACCGCAGCTCGTTCAGCTGATTACAGGTTCGGAGTTTACGATTTCCATCTTTACTGCCAGCATTGCGACGCTGACCCTGAATGCAGGCGCATATATGTCTGAGATTTTCAGGGGTGCGATCGAGGCAGTCAACAAAGGGCAGATGGAGGCGGCAAGAAGCCTGGGGATGTCCTATAGCCAGTCGATGGTAAAGGTCATCCTGCCGCAGGCGGTTCGCATTTGCCTGCCTTCGCTGGTGAACCAGTGTATCATTACCCTGAAGGATTCAACGATCCTGTAC
>CAJUEB010000209.1 GCA_910585135.1 uncultured Eubacteriales bacterium | reverse complement strand
GAGGGTGCCTTTGCATGGAGCATTTTCGTCCCCAAAGAAAAGGCATACCGTTGAATAGTAGCTTGTTGGATTTTTGATATAAGGCTTGATTAACCTGGCTCCGTTTTCGACCTGCTTTTTCGCTTCTGAATAGATATCATATGGAGCTAAATTTTCCATATATACAATGTCAACTTTACCGCTGTACTTTTTGTAAACCATAGGGTTGTTCGTTATGATTACTCTTCTTGTAAACATGATCTGTACCTCCTCATTTCTTTCTTGTTGTTTTCTTGGTTAAAATATATCATCAGCAGTAAAGTGGATGGCAATAGGAAATTTTTTAAAAAACTCAAGTTGGCTAGAGAATTGAACGTATGCAGGAAAAGATAGGCAGCGCGCCTTTTTGCATGGGATGGAGGTTTTCGGCAAAACCCAAGCTAGAGCAGTCTTTGGCATCGAAAAAGAAAGTGTTCAGAACGCAGAATATAATTCCCATATATGACAAAATATGGTATAATAATTTTGTTGCCACCCCGATACTGGTGACAGGGAGGGGGTGTGGAAATGGGCATATTCATTATGCTGATCGTTTCTGTCTTAGCGAATGTAGCTGCGTACTTCATTTGCAAATGGCTTGACAGAAACAGTGGCAACTAAGAGCCTACATAAAAACACCGGGACAGCACTCCCGGTGTTTTTGTTTGGTGTGAAATAGGTATATTCACTATATGCTTGTAAAATTATATCGTATGCTCAACCGTTTGTCAAATATTTTGTTTTGTATTCTTAGAGCGTATGGCATGAGCGGAGTTTTGCATCATTTTTGCATGGAAATATTAAAGTCCGTAAAACTGCAAAGGCTGTGCGGTCTCATCATTCATGCAATGTGGAATATTCAAATCCAAACACGCTTTTTCTTGTGCATATCCGCATCGAATCTCCTTTCTGTATCTTCTGATATTCGTCTTTTGTCACGCTAAATTGCGTGCCATCATCGACATAGATATACCAACTGTCATGTTTGTTGCTTTTTATTTCGTCCTTATCCGTTACCGTTACATTTGTATGGACGGGCGTGTCAAAGGTCAGAAGCACATTTAACGGAAATGAAGCCGTATAAGCGATGGCGATTGTAGCGAGAAGGACGCTTATCATCCGCGCTGTGCGTGTTTGTATTGCATGAAATTTGACCTTTAACAGAAACGGAAGATACAAGATGAAAGCTGCAATGAGTACGAACGTAATATAAGGCAGAAGTCCGAATGAAAAGTAACGCTGCGGCATGATCAAAATGAGCAGGCTGATAATCGGCGCAAGAAAAGGTATTTGCAAAGTATAATCTTGTGCTTTCGTGCGGATGGATTCACAATACATATACGGGTAGTATTTCACATATAGCCCATATACTAATAAAAGTACAGCGATGCAAGTGCTAAATAGCGCTTTTCCGCCGATGAAAAATCCGATTACAACGGCTAGGCAAAGCGCAATTCCGAGCATGCGAAGCCGCTTCTTCGTTTTGTTGATGTCAAAAGAAGCGGAATCCCTTTTGATCTCCTCTGCTGCCTTTTGCATTTCGAGCATATGCTGCACATTGTTTTTTTGAATCTTTGTCAGTGCAGGGTAATAAGCGTCGATCGGCTGATTCGCTTCAATTAACTGGGCAATATCGATGATTTGTGTTCCGTGCTTTGCCAGGATTGCAACTCCTTTTTCAAGTTCGGCAAAAGCGCTGTCTAAGGCTGCAAGCCGCTCTCCGCTTTTTCCAACAAGCACGAACTGGGTCTGGTTTGCCATGGGAACGATTAAAAACGTCCTGATTTGCGCATAGGAACAGGTCTGGGGTTTTCTAAACGCCTTCGATATCAAAATATCATTTTCGCCAAAGGATATGTATTCTTTGCGATAGGCAAAATTAAGCAGGAGACCGAGCAGAAGGAGAATAAAACTGATCCAAAATCCGCCATATATTTCCATTAACCAAAAAATGACAATTAAAATAATTGAAATGCCAATTAGTATATTGCTGAGTATTTTGGCAAATTTGTGCGGCCGTAAGACAAAATTTTTCATGCGAGTCTCCTTTATTAATTATGGAACAATCCGAATCGTCTGAATTACGCTATTTCACGACATTAATCGGATTTCCCGAAAGCCATGCGGTGATGTTATCGCATACGATATCGATTCTTTGGGCAAGGGATTCTGCCGAATAAAATCCCACATGCGGGGTAAGGATGGCATTTTTCGCGGTAAGCAGCGGATGGTTTTTATCGATCGGCGGTTCTGTTTCGAAAACGTCGATCCCGGCTTTTGCAATCCTGCCTTCATTGAGTGCATCCGCCAGCGCCTGGCTGTCAACCAGCGGTCCCCTTGCGCAATTTATAAGGATTGCAGATTTTTTCATGGAATCGATTCTCTTTTTATTGGCGATATTTCTTGTCTCCTCCGTAAGGGGTGCGTGCAGGGTAACGATATCACTTTCGGAAAAGATGCTGTCGATATCCTGGTATTCTATGCCGATTTTAAGCGCCTCGGGGTTCTGGCTTCTGCTGTACCCTAAAACCCTGCATCCGAAGGCTTTGGCGAGACTTGCGACTTTGCAACCGATCGCGCCTGTACCGATGATGCCTATGGTTTTTCCCTTTAGCGTATTGTGCGTATAGCCTGCCAGCGTTCCGTTATTGCGGACGATCTGGTCGTAAGGGACGATGTTTCGCAGGCAAGCCAGCATAAGCGCGATGGTAAGCTCTGCGGTGGAGTCCGTGGCATATCCTTGCGCATTGCATACGGTAATGTTTTTTTCGGCACAGAGCGCCATATCCACGTGATCCACGCCTGTAAAGCCCACGGAAATCATCTTTAAATTGGGCGCTGCGTTGATGAGATCTGCCGTAAGCGGACTGTTGGCAATCATAAAGATGTCGGCGTCTTTAGCGGCGTCGAGCTTTTCCTGGTGAGAAAGCTTGCGGTCGCAATCCGTGAATTCGTGTCCGGCATCCGTAAAGAGCTTTTTCTTTTGATTCATAGTATCTTTGTCTACGCCGAGCGGCTCAAGCATTACGATTTTCATATTTTTGTCCTTTCTGCACAAAATAGTTGAATTTCAATAGCAGGAACAGGATATCACTGTCAAAATGAGAAGTCAAGCGGGAGGGCGGGCGGAATGGCAATCGGAAAAGACGGAAACCGGGTTTTATATTTTAATGTGCTTGCAGCAGGAAGCACATGGCTGGGGAATCGTTCGCAGGGTGGAAGCGCTTACGCAGGGTGAAATCGTATTAAGCCCTGGGACGATGTACGGCAGCCTTTCCAAGATGGAAAAGGACGGGTTGATCCGTTTTGTACGGATGGAAGATAAACGGAAACTATATGTTATTACGGAGCTTGGAAAAGCGGTTTTGGAACTGGAAATGAAGCGAATCGAAAGACTGTATGATAATATGCTGGAGGTGCAAAAGGCATGAGGAATAGACAGAACAAAACAGCGTTTAGGTTTTTTAGCATAACGCAGTGGAAACAGGAAGAAGAATACTTGTGGAAGCAGCATCAGGGCGGCTGGAAATTTACCAGGGTGGGATTTCCGGGTATCTATCATTTTGAGAAGTGTAAGCCG
>CAJUEB010000208.1 GCA_910585135.1 uncultured Eubacteriales bacterium | reverse complement strand
GGGTTAAAGAAGGAACGGGAAATGCTCAGTGAGCTGCGAAAGCAAGCTGATTATATCATCGATACTTCCAATATGAAGACGGCACAGCTCTGGGATGAGATCAAGCATCTGATCACGTCAGCGGAAAACCAGCGCACGTTTATGGTCAATATCATGTCGTTCGGCTATAAACGGGGTACGCCGATGGCTGCCGATATGGTATTTGATATGCGCTTTATCCCCAATCCTTATTATGTGAAATCCCTGCGGCCGCTTACGGGAAACAACGCCAAGGTGAGCAGGTATGTGCTGCGCTGCCAGGTGACGCAGGATTTTCTGAAAAAGGCTGTCGAAATGATCGATATGCTGATTCCGTTCTATATGAACGAGGGTAAGTTCAGCCTGAATATCTGCATTGGCTGCACGGGCGGCCATCACAGGTCGGTGGCTGTTGCCAATGAGCTTGCCAGGAGATTGCAGGAGCAGGGAAGGCGCACGACGCTCGAACACCGGGATTTGTAGAGTGGGGCGGCGCGCTTTCATAAGATTGTTTGAGGCACGAGAGGATTTGCCGCTTTTGCAGGAGGACTTTCGTGTTGAGATAGGTGGTTGAAATGATTTTAGGATTTTAAAGAAAAGGAGAAGAAACGATGTCAAAGCTGATTATTGCTGCTGCGATATGCGGCGCAGAGGTGATGAAGGAACACAACCCGGCTGTTCCTTATACAGTGCAGGAAGTGGCAAGGGAAGCCAAATCGGCGTATGATGCGGGTGCGGCTGTCATTCACCTCCATGTGCGGGAGGATGACGGGACGCCGACCCAGCGGCACGGGAGATTCCAGGAGTGCGTCAGCGCGATTTTGGAGGTGTGTCCTGACGTAATCATCCAGCCGTCTACAGGCGGTGCCGTGGGCATGAGCGACTTGGAGCGTCTGGATTCCACGAACATCACGCCAGTGCCGGAGTTTGTAACGCTGGACTGCGGGACATGCAATTTCGGATATGATGAAATTTTCGTCAATACGGAAAAGACCATAGAAAATTTCGCAAGGCTCATGCAGGAAAAAGGGATGAAGCCTGAACTCGAATGCTTTGATAAGGGGATGCTGGACATCGCAATGAAGGTTTACAAGAAAGGCTTGCTGGATGATCCACTGCACTTTGATTTCGTCTTAGGCGTACAGATGGCGGCAACGGTGCGGGATCTTTCGTTTTGCGTCGAGTCCCTTCCGCCGGGCGCAACCTGGACGGGCTGTGCGATCGGCAAGGATGCGTTTAAGATTGCCGCTGCGTCCATCGTCATGGGCGGTCATGTGCGGGTAGGCTTTGAAGATAATCTTTATATCGAAAAAGGCGTTCTGGCAAAGAGCAACGGCGAGCTTGTGGACAAGGCGGCGAAGATTGCCAAGCTCTTAGGAAGGCAGATCGCAACGCCTGATGAGGCAAGGGAAATTTTGCACATTAGGAAAAGATAGGAAAACGCTTGCGCCTCTTCGGACGATCGGAGAGGCTTTCCCTTTTATGGGAAAAATTCAGGTTTATGAAGAGGATTTCGAGTCGCAGAGAGACAAGCCTAGGCTTGTAAGGGAAATTTAGGTTTGCGGACGGAAAATTTCAGAAGGGAGGTGCGGCATGTCCTTTGCATCGGAAACAAAAAACGAATTAGCGCGGATCGTCCCGGAAAAAAAATGCTGTATGCTGGCGGAAATCGCCGGGTTTATGCGGAGCGCCGGCAGTATTAAGCTGGCGGGAGGCGGCAGGTTCAGAATCGTCATGGTTACTTCCAATCCGGCTGTCGCCCGGCACTACAAGACGCTGATCAAAACATATTTTTCCGTGGACACGACGGTGGAAATGGGAAAGGCGCAGTCGCTAAAGAGGGGTAATGCATATATCCTTTCCATCGGCCCGGCGGATCTGAGTGAACAGATTTTGCGGGAAACGGGAATACTCATGGTAAAGGAAGGCATGAATTTCATCAGCGACGGCATATATGACGGGCTGATCAAGACGATGTGCTGCCGGAAGGCTTACCTGCGCGGCGCATTTTTGGCGGCTGGCACGATCAATAATCCTGAGAAGGAATATCATTTTGAAATCAATGCGGGTACGGAAACGCTGGCAAAGGAAATGAGGCGGCTGTTTAACAGCTTCGATGATATTACGGCGAAAATCGTCAGGCGGAAAAAAGGCTTTGGCGTTTACCTGAAAATAGGGGAGCAGGTCAGGGACATGCTGGCAATTATGGGCGCGTCCCACCAGTTTTTTAAATTCGACGAGGTTATGATGATGAAGGAGCTTCGCTCCGAGGCATACAGGATGAATAATCTCGATAATGCGAATATTGATAAGGCATTGAAGGCTGCGGAAAATCAGATGAATGCAATCCAAAAAATCCAGCGGCAAAGGGGCTTGGACTTTCTTTCCCCGAAGCTGCGGGAAGCGGCTGAAGCGAGGATGAAGCACCCGGAGGTAGGACTTGAGGAGCTGGGAAAGCTGATGCGTCCCGCCCTTTCCAAATCGGGAATCAATAACAGGCTGCGGCGGATCGAAAAGATCGCGGAAGGTTTACAGGAGGAGACAAATGGCAAAGAGAAAATTTGAATCAAAAATTAGGGTACAGTATCACGAAACAGATGCGATGGGTATCGTGCATCATTCCAATTATGTGCGTTATTTTGAGACGGCGCGGACGGAAATGATGCGGCAGAGCGGGTATTCTTATGATGAAATGGAAAAAGCGGGCGTGTGGATGCCTGTTCTTTCGGTCGATGTATCATATAAGATGCCGGCGGTTTACGATGAAGTTCTGACGCTGTATTGCTGGATCGAGCGGCTGAAAGGGGCTTCCGTTGAGCTGGGCTATGAGGTGCGGGGCGCGGATGGCAGGTTGTGTGCGGCGGGAAACAGCAGCCATGGCTTTACGGATAAGAAGCTGCGGCCTTTGCGGATGAAGCGGCAGGCGCCGGAGCTGTATGAATTCTTTAAGGGCATGGAAAAGGCGGAGGCAGTGGCCGAGTAGAGGATTTGAAGGGAATGGAAGCGTAGCTAGGCGGCGGAGGAGCGGCGGCTGTGGTTTGGCTGATGAAACGCTGCGCCCTTTGCAAATGGTGGCCGCAGGATGAGCGCGATGGATTAGAAAGGAGGCTTGCAATTTGATCGTAGCGGATGGCAGTATCAAATTATTGACGTCAGATGAGCTGAAAAAAGATTATAAACAGATTACAGGATACCGAATTTTTGTGGAGGTACTTGAAAACAGCAGGAATTGCAGTGCTAACGCATTTGGGAATTGCGTGATCGGCACGCTGGTGATCCCGGACAAGGAGCGGCTGTCCGATCATTTGCTCCGCTGTGGTTTTTTGATGGATGAAGAGCAGCTTTTGCTGGTATGCGACGACGAACGGCTTACGGAGGTTTTTAATGAGATGATCCCTGCGCTTGAACCGGAATCGTCTGAAATGGGGATGATATTCTTTGAGCTGTTGGAATATCTGATCAAGGATGATATGGATTTTATCGAAACCTATGAAAAGCGGCTGGCGGCTTTTGAGGACAGCATGGCGGAGGATATCCAGAATATCCCGGAAAATTTTGACGGCTTTATTTCGCGGCAGCGAAAGGATTTACGCAAGTTGATGGTTTATTATAAGCTGCTCAATGAGGTCGCGCACGTGATGAATGAGGCACTTTTTC
>CAJUEB010000207.1 GCA_910585135.1 uncultured Eubacteriales bacterium | reverse complement strand
CTTTATGGTACTGCTCTTTCCCGTTACCGAATTCTTGATGTCTATGCATTTATCACACCCGAATGCAGCCTCGTTAAACGACACATCTATATCCGCCGTCACATCTCTGCCATCCTTGCCGAAATCACGCGAACTGAAACCTCCAAAACTGCTGCCTCCCTGCCCCGAAAAACCGCCGGAAAACCCGGAGCCTGATCCGCCGGAAAATCCGCTGCCGAATATATCTTTCAAAATATCATCCATGTCCCCGCCTTCAAAGTGATACGCCCTGTAATTTCCGCCCTGATTCCCGCCAAAGCCGCGGAAATCTCCGAAACCGCCAAAGCCGCCCTGGGTGCTTCCTGCTCCTGCTCCCGTTGCGTTGACGTCGAAGGCCGCATGACCGAACTGATCATATAATTTCTTTTTCTCAGGATCGTTCAAAACGGAATACGCTTCCGATATTTCTTTAAACTTTTCCTCAGCTTTGGTATTTCCAGCATTGGCATCGGGGTGATATTTCTTTGCCATCTTTCGGTATGCTTTTTTTATATCGTTCTGTGAAGCGCCTTTCTTGATTCCCAGTGCTTCATAGTAATCTCTCTTTGCTGCCATTACTCATCACCTCACCGCTTTATATGATAATACCCCGCAGGAGCATCCCACGGGGTATATATCATGACATTATTACTATCCCTCAATGGAGATGTAACGCTTCGTGTCTTCAATTTTCTTCGCTTCCACTTTAGGAACACTAAACGACAGGATTCCGTTCTCATACTTAGGGTGTACATCTTCCTCCGTAACGTGGTCGCCTACATAGAAAGTCCTGCTCATGCTGCCTGCATATCGCTCACGCCTGATATAGTTGCCATCCTCGTCCTTCTTGTCGTTGTCTACGCCCTTGGAAGCGCTGACTGTCAGATAGCCGTTCTCCAGCTCCATCTGAATATCATCTTTCTTAAACCCCGCCAAGTCGATATCGACCTCGTAATTACCGTCCTTTTCCTTTACATCCGTCTTCATCAGGTTCTGTCCGTCCTTGCCGTACAGCCTCTTTTCCACATTAGGAAATGTCGGGAATGTAAAACCATTCATAAAATCATCAAACAAACTGTCCCTAAAAATTGTTGGCATCATCATATGTCATCTCTCCTTTCGATTATTGGTCTTCTTGGAATCTCCCGGGGCTTTCGCCCCGTTCCCTTTCCCTCTTTCTGATGTTATTATACCATCGTTGTTAGCACTCGTCAATAGTGAGTGCTAACAATTTTTAAATTTTTTTCATTTTAGATGTTGTTTAAAAATATATCGTTTCACACTGCTTCATTTTTTGCTTCTTTCGTCATTTATTATATGGATCAGCACCTCTTGCTTTTTCATAGATCCCTGCTGCTTCTGTCCGCCCGCCTCGCGCAAAACAGGCAATCGGATTCTCACCGGTTCAAATCTTCATATCTCTCAATATAATAAAACAGATGGGCTACCACCCATCTGTTTTGTTATGGTGCGGATAAGAGGATTCGAACCTCCACGAAAACAATATTCACACGGACCTGAACCGTGCGCGTCTGCCAATTCCGCCATATCCGCATGGCTGCCATTGAAATCATATCTTCAATGATATCTTCAAGCGACTTTTTTATTATACTATATTTTCGGATTTATGCAAGTGATTTATGGATTTTTTTATTAAAAATGTATAATCTGATCCGGTCGCAGATGATGCGGCCAGATCACGATGCAGCAATTATGCTAATATTACGTTGAAAAGCCCAGCCTGATCCTGATGTTACCAGCACATTCTCATCGACAAAATAACGCTAAACAATATCAGTTCCTGTTATAACTGCCTTTGGCTTTTCCCTCTTCATCTCGGCAAACGATATCCCAAGCATAGAGGCAATTCGGAATAACTCATGATCTTACCTCGCCTTATCTGTAACGTCTATCTACCACGCTATCTTCTTGCCTTCCTTTTTCCAATTCCTGAATTCAGCTGTAGCTGTGAACAATGCATCGGATGATGAATTCAATGCGGTCTCACACGAATCCTGTATCACGCCGATAATGAAGCCTACGCCTACTACCTGCATCGATATGTCCCCAGAGATGCCAAACAGGCTGCAAGCGAGAGGGATCAGAAGCAGCGAACCTCCAGCAACACCTGATGTTCCACATGCCGAAATGGATGCGATGATACTGAGGAGTATCGCCGTGCCTATGTCCACCTGTATGTCCATCGTATTGGCGGCCGCCAGTGACAGTACCGTTATTGTGATCGCGGCTCCCGCCATATTGATGGTAGCTCCCAAAGGAATCGAAACCGAATATTTTTCTTCATCAAGGCCCAAGTTCTCACAAAGCTCCATATTTACAGGAATATTAGCCGCAGAGCTTCTCGTGAAGAATGCCATGATACCGCTGTCCTTTATACACTTGAGGACCAGCGGATACGGATTCTGGCGTATGTTGAAGAAAACGATGATCGGATTTATCACAAATGCTACGAAAAGCATACATCCCACCAGTACCAGTATGATCCTGCCATAGGATGCGAATGCCTTAATACCAACGGTTGAAACAGTTGTGAATACGAGACCCAGGATGCCAAACGGAGCACAGCTTATCACCCATCGGATCGCTGTTGAAAGCGCATCCGAAAAGCTCCCTATAACATCTTTGGCATTATCTGAAGCGGCTCTCATCGCAAGCCCGAATACAACAGCCCATACGAGCACGCCAATATAATTCGCCTCTACCATCGATCCGATCGGATTGCTCACGGCGTTCAGAAGCAATGTCCTGAGTACCTCTCCTATCCCTCCCGGCGCCTCGCCTTCAGCGACATCTGTCAGCGTAAGCGTCGAAGGGAAAATGAAGCTTGCTACGACAGCAGTAAGAGCTGCCAGCAGAGTTCCTATGAGGTAAAGCACAATAATCCTGCTCATATTGCTGCTTTTCCCTTTTTCATGCTTACAAAGGGAATGAATTACCAGGAAAAATACAAGTATCGGTGCAAGTGCCTTAAGCGCTCCTACGAAAAGTTCTCCAAGAATGCCGATAGGCACGCTTGCCGGAACTACAAGTCCTAAAATTACACCTACTATGAGTCCTGCCACGATGCGTTTTACTAAACTGATCTCATTCCATTTTTTGATAGCTCCCACGATTCCACCTTCCAAAATAATGATTTAATGTTTCTATTGCAAACTCGCCTTTTACTTTTTAGAGACAGTATTTAGTATACTCGCTGTACATCGGCAATGTCAACGATTTGGAGAACAAGTTTCCGCAAATGCATTTTTTCGAAGTGTCTTTTTTACATTAAAAAACCCTCGCAATCGTTATAATTACAAGGGTTTAATCGCTTTATAAAATACAATGGGCAAGACATAAGCCGGGTTCTGTATCTGGCAATCATCTATCTTGGCATGATGTTGCCACCATGCTCATGCGACCTACCTTCCGGGCAGCGGCGGGCCGCCGCTTTTTGCGCCCTATTTGGTCTTGCTCCGAATGGGGTTTACACGGGCGGCATGTTACCATGCAGCCCTGTGAGCTCTTACCTCACAATTTCAACCTTACCACGGCATTACCCGTTTCGGCGGAATGTTTCTGTTGCACTTTCCCTATAGTTACCTACGCCGGACGTTATCCGGCATCCTCGCCCTATGGAGCCCGGACTTTCCTCATGTACTCTG
>CAJUEB010000206.1 GCA_910585135.1 uncultured Eubacteriales bacterium | reverse complement strand
AGATGCGTTTCCATCTTGATTACATCTTCCTCTACGTCTAACTGTTCTGCAATGATTCCTTTAATTTTGTCTAATGTCATGATATATACCTCCATTATCAAATATCACGTTCGCAATTTATCTGACCAAAGCCAGTTACAGCCTTGATAACTGAACTTATTATAGAGTACACATTTACTGATTGCAATAGTTTTGCACGAAAAATTTAGAAGTGTTTTCCACAATTGTCCGATAGCGCAAGCCACGCTTCATATTTTTCTTCCAAGCTGCTCTTTTTTTCCTCCAAAAGGCTGCCGATCTGCGCCAGTTTGACAGGGTCTGTCGCATTTTCCTCCTGGCAGACAGCATCTTCCAGGTTTGCGATTTCTGCTTCCAGCGTTGCGATCTCCTTTTCCATACCGTCTTTCTGCCGTTTGAGGCGGCGTTCTTCCGCCTCCCGTTCTTTTTGCCGCCGCCTGCGCTCAGCGGGCGATAGTTCCTCCTCCAAAGCGCACTCTTGCGAAATGCTTTCCTGCTTTTCCCCTTTGCCAGAAAGCGTCTCCAGGTATTTCTTGCCCGACTGGATCTGCTGCTGTTTCTTTTCGACATAATAATCGTATGTCCCCAGATAATTTTCCATTCCTGTTTCCGTCAGCTCCATGATCCGCGTCGGAATGCGGTTGAGAAAATAACGGTCATGGGATACGATGATGCACGTCCCCGGAAAATCCAAAAGCGCTTCCTCAAACACTTCCTTCGATTCGATGTCAAGGTGATTGGTCGGCTCGTCAAGAAGCAATACGTTTGCCCCCGACAGCATCAGCTTGAGCAGCGACAGCCTTGCCTTTTCCCCGCCCGAAAGCGACCCGATCGGAAGGAACACCGACTCTCCCCGGAACAGAAAACGCCCCAAAATATTTCTCATATCCGTATCATTGTACAATCTGTATGCGTCTTGCAGCTCCTCTATGACTGTATTCGCATCATTGAGTAAAAGCTGCCCCTGGTCATAATATCCGATCTGCACGTTATGTCCGAGCTTGATGCGGCCTGTATTGCAAGTCACATCGCCCATGAGCATCCGCAGCAATGTCGTTTTGCCGATCCCGTTCGCCCCTACGATGCAGACCCGCTCTCCCCGTTTGATGTCCATGTTGACATCGTGAAATAGCTCCGTCCTGCGCATCCCATAGCCGAAGCTCTTGGAAAGGTTCTCCGCCAGCATCACGTCCTTGCCGCTCTGAAAATTTTCCCGGAAGGACAATTTCATTTTGCCATGAGATTTTTCCGGCTTTTCTACCAAATCCATCGCCGCCAGCCGCTTTTCCCGCGATGCGGCTCGCTTGGCCAGCTTTTCCGTACCACGCTGTTTAAACCTGCGAATGATTTCTTCCTGGCGTTCGATTTCTTTTCTCTGTTTTTCATAGTTTTTCAGCTCCGCTTCCCGGCGTTTTCCCCGCTCGGCCGCATAAAAGCTGTAATTTCCCTCATAGATGCTGAGCTTGTGGTTTTCGATTTCAAAGATCCGGTTTACCGTCTGGTCGAGAAAATATCGGTCATGGGATACCAGCACGATCGTGCCTTTATAATTTTTCAGGTATTGTTCGAGCCATTTGAGCGTCCCGATATCCAGGTGGTTGGTCGGTTCGTCTAAAAACAGGATATCCGGCTTGCGAAGCAAAAGGCACGCCAGTGCCAGCCTCGTTCTCTCGCCGCCGCTTAGGGTCGAGATTTTTTTATGGTAACTGTCCTCGGAAAATGCCATGCTGGACAAGATTCCCGTCATTTCGCTTTTATATGTATAGCCGCCCTTTTCCTTGAAGCGTTCCTGCAAGGCGTCATATTGCTCCAGAAGCCGCTTGCTTTCCGCATGAGCTGGATCTTCTATAGCCGCGTCAACGCTTGCATCAATTTCCGGCAATGTGCCGCCGGACAATGCTTCAATTCTTTCCAGAATACGTTCCATCTGCTGTTCCATCTGTGGAAACTCCCCGAAAATGCTCTCCACTTCCTCGATCACGGTTTTCTCAGAATCGAATCCGCCATCCTGGTGCAGATACCCCGTTCGAATCTCGGATGAAATAAAAAACGCCCCGTCTTCACAGAGGATCTCTCCTGTCAGAATCTTCAGCAGCGTGGTCTTACCTGCTCCATTCACGCCGATGATGCCGACGCGATCCCCTTGGTTGATGTGAAACGATACCTTGTCCAAAATCACATCCGTTCCATATTCTTTTGTCAAATCCTTTGCTGATACTACTATCATATTTTACCTCTTTATCAGGGTCATTTTCATAAATGTATTGTATGTTGTACAGCTCTGCCCACGCAAGCACGCCATTTTTTCCAAAGATGCATTTGCACAAAAATGCCCTGCCAGCTGTATGCCTTTACGCAAACATTTCACCTTACAAACCCGCTACAGCTTCAAGCTGGGGACTGCATCCAGACCCAAATCATCACGTCCGCCTGCAATATACTTATAATACGCCGCACATCCTATCATCGCGGCATTGTCCGTACATAAGATCGGCGATGGATAATAAAGCGCCAATCCCTTTTTTTTGCATTCTTCCCGGAGCATCTCACGCAGTCTGCTGTTTGCCGCCACGCCTCCTGCCAAAACAATTTTATCTTTTTTCATGGATACCGCAGCGCCAACTGTCTTAGCCACAATCACGTCAAGAACGGCAGCCTGGAAGCTCGCCGCTACGTCAGCAACCCGAATCTTGCACCCTGCCTGTTTTTCTGAATTAATATAATTGAGCACACCTGTTTTAATCCCGCTGAAGCTAAAATCCAAGCTGCCTTTTTCCAAAAACACCCGCTTGAACTCCACCGCGTGGGGATTGCCTTCCTTAGCGATCTTGTCAATGAGAGGCCCACCAGGATATCCAAGCCCTAAAACCCTGGCCACCTTATCATAGGCTTCGCCCGCTGCATCGTCCCTCGTGCCGCCCAGAACGCGGCAATCGTTGTAATCGTTTACCTCTACGATGTTCGTATGTCCGCCCGATATGACGAGTGCCATAAACGGCGGTTCTAATGTTTTATGTTCTATGTAATTCGCACAAATATGTCCGTGAATATGATGGACGCCGACAAGCGGTTTTTCCGCCGCCAATGCGTACGCCTTTGCCGTGGCAAGTCCGATGAGCAGCGCCCCCACCAGGCCAGGACCGTAGGTCACGCCGATCATATCGACATCATCCATGGTGATATCCGCTTCATGAAAGGCCTGATCCACTACCGTGTTCACATTATCCAAATGATGGCGGGAAGCGATTTCCGGCACAACACCGCCATAAAGCTTATGAATTTCGATCTGCGATGAAATGATATTGGAAAGGACTTCCCGTCCATCCAATACCACGGCCGCCGCCGTTTCATCGCAGCTTGATTCGATTGCAAGCGTTACTGTCTTTCCGTGTTTCATATCCTGTTTCGTCCCTCATCCAGCTTTTTTTCACACTGGTTTTCTCCGTTTAAGTGTTTACAGTTTTCGCACGAGGTATAATCGCTCATGCTGAATATATCAAAATCATGTCTTCTGGAAAATTTCCTGCACTGCGAATAAACTACGTTCATGTTATCCGTCATGCCGCCTGAAAGCCTGTCCATATGCGCCTCCTACAGATCATCAATTAATATATTCTATTATCTGTAAAAGAATGCATTTTTATTCAATTTCCTGCGGCTTTATTGGCGCAGCCA
>CAJUEB010000205.1 GCA_910585135.1 uncultured Eubacteriales bacterium | reverse complement strand
GCCGAATTGCCTCTGATTTGATTGCCGCTGACCTAATCGCTTCCGATATCGAATTTCTCAAAGAAGACGGAAAACTCGGCATGGCTTTTACAGCATCAGGCCTTATGGAATGCAGGGCGAAGATACACATTCCGGGTTATTTCTCCGTTTACAATGCACTCACTACGATGGCGGTGTGTCGTCAGCTAGGTGTGCCGGAGCAGGATATCTTGGCGGGTCTGGAAACGGTACAGGTAAAAGGCCGCGTAGAAATGATTCCGGTTTCAAAGGATTTCAGCGTCATTATCGATTATGCACACAATGAGGTCAGCACGAGGAGCGTATTGAAAACGTTGAAGCAATATGAGCCAAATAGGCTGATCGCAGTCTTTGGCTGTGGTGGCAACCGCTCCAAGGTGCGGCGCTATGACATCGGCAGGGTGGCAGGCGAGCTGGCGGACTTTTGCATATTGACCAGCGACAATCCGCGGTTTGAAACCGTATCGGATATTAACAATGATATCAAAGTAGGGCTTGCTGAGCATGATGCCAATTATATCGAAATCGAAGATCGTAAAGAGGCAATTGCCTATGCGATCACACATGCGCAGCCGGGTGACATGATCGTGATGCTGGGCAAGGGGCATGAGGATTATGTTGAAATTGCAGGCAAGAAATATCATTTTTCCGAGCATGAGGCGATTGCGGAGATTGTGGAAGATATAAAAGCGGGGCGGCTGGCGATGGAAAATCGCAGGTTGACGATTTATGATGAAAGACCTTCGGTTTAGCGAGCTTTGCAGGATGAAAGCGTATCGGATCGCAGCGGTTGATAGCGAAGGCTGATCGTAAAGGCTGATAGCAAGAATCAGGATCGTATTAGGCTGGTGGGTGTTATTTCGCGATGCTCGAAAAAAGTCGAAAACTGTCGAATGTGATAAAATGAGTAGCAATTGTTTTAAACAATATCGTTGCTACTCTTTTTTTAACGATTGCGCCTGGTGTTGCATTGACAGCGATCGCATTTTTATGCAGGAATCGTTTTGATTGACTGTGAGCCTTGAAAATAGTGTAGCATTTTCATGAAAAAGAAAGGTTGCTACTCAAATTATCGCATTTTCCATAAAATGGAATGACTTGCGTATACAAATAGAAAAAATTATACGTTTATCAGTCATTTGCCACACTTACAACTCGTCCAATTATCTTTTCCTATGTTTTCGTTGCTTCGGTCATAAAAACGGAGGCAGAATCAAACGGTTCGATCTCAGTTTTGTGTAATCATCAGATTCGGTAGCGATATCATAGCAGGGCGTTGTCTTAGAGGAAGCTTCGCAACCAGAATGGCTTCCTCATTTCCTTCATTTCCATAAGCTCCCGCCTCTGCCTTCCGCGAACTTCTGCTTCGTCTTTTCCATAACCCCTGTTTCTATCTTCCCTAAAATCATCTTTGCCGCTCACGCAAGCTGTGGCTCGCGGGAAGCGATAGCATTCGGTACAGTTCGCCGCATTGCCATACCCCAAATTGCACTTTTTTCAGAACATGGCAAAAAACGCTAGACAATTATACTAAAATGGTATACTATAGAGCTAAGAGAAATATCAGAAAATTTAAAAATCTGTATTGAAAGGTGCGAGGAGGTTCATAAGCGATTATGGACAGGTAAAGGAGGTACGCGTATGTTATTTCAAACGACAGAGCAACACGAAGCGTTCAGGGCGAAAATCAGAGAATTTGCCGAAGCAGAGGTGAAGCCGATCGCCTTTATGCTGGATCAGAACAACGAATTTCCCGATGCGGCAGTCAAGAAACTGGCGGAAATGAACGTAATGGGGCTGCCGTATCCGAAGGAATACGGCGGTGCGGGCAAGGATATTTTGACGTATGCGATTGCAGTAGAAGAACTGGCAAGGGTCGATGGCGGAACAGGCGTTATCCTTTCGGCTCACGTATCCTTGGGTTCGTATCCAATCTATGCTTTTGGTACGGAGGAGCAGAAGAAAAAATATCTGACGCCGCTTGCAAAGGGCGAGAAAATCGGTGCATTTGGACTGACCGAGCCGAATGCGGGAAGCGATGCGGGCGGCACGGAAACGACGGCAGTTTTAAACGGGGATCACTACATCTTAAATGGCGGCAAAATTTTCATTACCAATGCGCCGAAGGCTGATATTTACGTCGTATTTGCTGTTACCACGCCGGGAATCGGCACGCGGGGCATCAGTGCTTTTATCGTGGAAAAGGGCTGGGAAGGTTTTGAGTTTGGCGATCATTACGATAAGATGGGCATCCGTTCTTCCTCCACTGCGGAGCTGATTTTTAACGATGTAAAAGTTCCGAAGGAAAACCTGCTGGGCAAGGAAGGCGAAGGCTTTAAGATCGCGATGAGTACACTGGATGGCGGCAGGATCGGCATCGCCGCACAGGCTCTGGGAATCGCACAGGGCGCTTTTGAACGAGCGGCAGAATATGCAAAGGAAAGAGAGCAGTTCGGCATGCCGATCGCATTCCAGCAGATCAATTCTTTCAAAATTGCTGACATGGCGACGAAAATCAGGGCGGCAAGGTTCTTGGTATACAGTTCGGCGGAGCTGAAAGAGCATCACGAGCCTTACGGCATGGAGTCTGCGATGGCGAAGCAGTATGCGTCCGATATCTGCCTTGAGGTGGTGAACGATGCGCTCCAGATCCATGGCGGAAACGGATTCCTCAAAGGCATGGAAGTCGAACGCGCCTACAGGGATGCAAAGATCACCACGATTTATGAGGGAACGAATGAAATCCAGCGCGTGGTAATCGCTTCGCACATTTTAGGAAAAGCGCCGAAACAGCAGGGTGGCGGCGTGAAGCCGAAAGGTCCGATCACGGGGCATCGCAAAAAGATCATGTTCAGCGAAGGCAGCGGGGAGGACAAGGTGAACGCTCTCGTGGAAGCCCTGAAAAATGACGGTTTCGATTTTACGGTCGGAATCGACATCGATACGCCGATCGCCCTTGCGGACAGGGTTGTCAGTGCAGGGAAGGGCATTGGCGAGAAGAAAAACATGAAGCTGATCGAGGATCTGGCCATACAGGCGGGGGCGGCAGTCGGCTCGTCAAGACCTGTCGCAGAAACCCTGAAATATGTACCGCTTGACCGATACGTGGGAATGTCCGGCCAGAAGTTCAACGGCAATCTTTACATAGCGTGCGGAATCTCTGGCGCAGGGCAGCACCTGAAAGGCATTAAAGGCGCGACCATTATCGTTGCAATCAACAAAAATAAGAATGCGCCGATTTTCAAAAATGCAGACTACGGAATCGTGGGCGATGTGATGGAAATCCTGCCGCTTTTGACTAAAGCGCTGGATAACGGAGAACCGAAGAAGCCAGCGCCGCCGATGCAGAAGATGAGAAAAGCGACGCCGAAGAAGGAAGCACCGCCATGGACGCTGAACGTGTGTCAGGGATGCGGGTATGAATATGACCCTGCGGCAGGTGATCCGGAAGGCGGCATCTCGCCGGGAACGCTGTTTGAGGCATTGCCAGAGGAGTGGATCTGTCCTGATTGTGGCGCGGGCAAGGATGAATTCATCGAGAGCTGATGGTTAAGTGTTGATGAAGGTTCATTTTGGTGAAGGCGTGTTTTTAGGGGACTCGCTTTTGCGATGACAGAGACTTTTGTGACGGAGGCCACCTTGACGAAGGCACGCTTTTGGAAAGACTCGCTTTCCCG
>CAJUEB010000204.1 GCA_910585135.1 uncultured Eubacteriales bacterium | reverse complement strand
GACCTCCGGTTTATGCGACATCCAGTATACGCCTTCTGCGCCTTATCAGACATGGCCGTCTGCAAACAATAAAAAAACCGCCCGGTTTTTCTCCGATGCGCTGGGCGCAAAGGAAACCTTATTCGATACGACGCTGCAAAGCGGGGAATGCGATATCTTTGCCGCAAAAGCACCGCTTGCCATGATCTCCTACCGATGCAACATCCATCATGGGGAGGCTGCCCTGGCAAATATCCTGAATTTCCTCACGCCGCCTTCCCAAAAATAAGCTTGCATCCGGTCTCTGGTTCTGGTAAAATTTAAATATATATTTTATTTTCCAGATAAACTATAGGAGGTTTTTATGAGGAAAAAATCAAAATGGCTGATCGCACTCATGGCACTTATTCTGGCATTCTCCATGACTGCTTGTGGCGAAAAAGAAGAAGCGGCAGACGAACCGGCGGCGCCATCGGCTGACTGCTGGGCAGACCAGTACGTTGCGCTCATCAATTCAGGGGAAGCAAGGGATTTCGCTGATTACGATGATATGAAGGCACAGCTGGATGAGATCCGTGAAGAAAGCGGCGCGACTTACGTCTATGCGCTCTCGCCTGGAAAGGACGGCGTTCCTTCCCTAGATGGAGATGCGACGGAAAGCGGCGCATTCCTAATCACGGTCGATGGGTCTGACGATCCCGATGACTGGGCCGAAGACTACGGATGGGAAGTCCAGTTCACCGAAGCATGGAACGGGACGCCGGCCGCTGCCAGATCCGCATGGGATAACGATGATGCAGGCGACAACCACGATATCTGCTGGTCTGCATTCGCACCCGTTTACGACAGCGAAGGCGACGTCATATGCATCCTCGGAATCGACTATCCGTGCGCTGATGTTCTGAAAGACTATCCTGCATGGAACAGGGATGCTGACGAATGGAACGGCTACGAAGACGAAATCGGGGAAGAAGTCCCTGCCGACGTTCAGGCAATCAAGGACGAAACGATTTCCCTCGTGACGAAATATGCCGAGATGCTGAGCCATCCACAGGAATAAACTTAGCATGACAGGCTTTCATGTAAGTAGATCGACAAAAACAATATCATGAGGAACTGACCATTTTAAAAAGAAGAGCTGTCTCAAAGCAAACGATATGCGCCCTTTTCAGCAGACAAGGAAAATAATAAAAGCTTGCTGCTTGGGAGGGCGCATATTGGAAACTTGCTTGACCAGCTCTTTTTAAATAGAGCAAAATTTTCAATTGCCGGATCAAACCATTTTAGCAGGCTCAAAATTCTCGGCTGCCTGGCCAGACCATGCGAACTCTGTATATTTTAACTTTTTCATGACAATTATACAGAGTTTTCAATAATTTACCAATTCATCAACCTGGCATCATTTCTCAGTATTATTTCAAACGCACGAAATTCGATGTCGCAGAGGCAAGACATTTTCCCGTCGCTTCATCATAGGCCTTTGATGAGACTCGCACGAGCGTCCTGCCTAGATGAATGACCTCCGATTCAAAACGGAAAGCCTGCCCGCGAAACGGCCTGATATAGCTCATCGATAAATCGGCTGTCGTGACATCATTTTCTGAAAAAGCTGCCACGCTCACCCCCATCGCTGTATCGAACATAGCTGCCACCGCGCCTCCATGCAGCTCGCCCCGCTGGTTTTGTTCCCACTCTTTTTTCTCAAACCGTATGGTGCTGGTCATCTTCTCTTTATCATATCCACAGACCTCCGGCGCTAACATGGCATTCATCCTGTGTTCTGCATTTTCCGTAATACTGTTCATGATTTTCTGAAACTTATCCTTCATAATCCGGCCTCCTCTTTAAAATCTGAATCGCTATTATTTTTCTATTCCTACAGATTATTTTTCATTTGTTTTCCTCTATCCCTATCCTGATATTCCAAACGACACTGATGCTCCAGCAATTCTGTACCAGAAGGCATCACGCTAATGAGCTTGCTATCGCGAATAGATACGATCGAAATCTGGGAAAATCCTAAAAATCAGGCTATATATGTCTTCGCAGGTATATCATATCCACCAGCTGAATGCC
This sequence comes from uncultured Eubacteriales bacterium, assembly GCA_910585135.1. GTDB lineage: Bacteria > Bacillota > Clostridia > Peptostreptococcales > Anaerovoracaceae > Lentihominibacter. The sequence goes on along the minus strand of CAJUEB010000204.1, from coordinate 1,662 downwards.
GCCCTCATAGATTGGATGATCATAGTGATCCGTAAAAAAATTCGGTATGCGATGCGAACGGACAAAACCACACTTTTGGTAAAATGGAATTGTGAGCGGACTATCGCCGGTTCCGACTTGTAACACAGAATATTTTCCTTGATACGCATTGACGAGATAATCAATCATGATTTTTCCATAGCCTTTGCCCTGATGTTCAGGAACAGTTGCAAGATTCTTTATTTCAAGAACACCATTTCCTTCATCTGTGACAACGCACTCGCATTTCACACCATCCTCATCAAGCACGTACATCGTACCATTTGCGATATAGCGGTTGATCATATCTTCTTGCTCGTCTGCCAGCAGCAGCAAAGCAAGGTATTGTTTTTTATGTTCTTTAACCTCTGTAATTACCATAGCGCCGAACGACTCTCCTGCTACCGGAAGCGATACTTTCCTTTTCCGTGTCCATTCACTGGTTCAATGATTCCATGCTCCACCATCTCCTTTAAAAGATCAGAAGCTCTGGATGCTTTAATATCAATCACTTTCATCACATCCGACCGTCCAAAAATTGCCTGTCCCGAAAATGCCTCACGCAGCTTCAAAATATGACTTGCTGTTTTCGACCGGAAAGCATTTTTAATATCCGCTTTTAGAGCGTCAATATCCGGTTTTGTTGCATCAATGTACGGTTTTTCCCCCGCTTTGAAGGTGGTACTGATGTGCAATGTACGATTCTGAAGTGGGTGGTTCTCATTCAGCAAAAGATTTCTCAAAAACAGTTCCAGATACTCTGTCGTCTCGTAAATGCCGTTTTTCAGATCGTTATAATTTGCACGAACAAGTGAATTTCGAAAATACCATGCGTTCTTGGCAAAAATGTCGTTTGTAACATTAAAGCCCAGTGCGCGCAGATACTTGATAAAAAACACCGCTGTCGTTCTGGTATTGCCTTCAGGCAATACCACATTGAGACCCCGCAAGAAAGCGATAGTTAATTTCTACTTTTTGCTTACGATCTTTGCCGGTTCCCTCTGCCTGATACACATAAATGCTATCAATCAGTTCTACCAGCATAGAACGGTTCAGCTCTGTTACAGTTTCATACTTGCGTATGGTTTCCAAAAATTGATTGGTGCTCTGGGTTTTCTTTTCCTCGGCTATGATCCTCGCTTTCAAGTCATTCCTCTTTTGGGTGAGCTCTTTCTGCTCGTTCTCATAAGCCGACGACATTTTCTCGAAACGTTCATCTGAAATCTTCCCCAAAGCATTCTGCTCAAAGAGCTTCATAATTACACTGTCAATTTCCGCAATCCGTTTTTCAGCTATTTCCAAGTCCTGCCTGAATTGCTTGATTTTCTGGCCGCCGCCTTTTTCGCTCAATTCGTGCATTTCTTCGATGAACTGATCGCCCAGGGCTTCCATGCTCTTAATGTGTTTCTGAATATCGCCCATAACAATCTGCTGTAATGCGTCATACGAAATTGCGTGCGTCGTACAAAGATTGCTGTTTCTCGCATAGGTTCTGCAGCGGAACCGAGGATCTCTCCCATTGGGATTTGAGAACGCCATATTGCGGCCGCAATCCGGGCATTTCACAAGTCCCACAAACATATTAGGGTGTCCTGTCTTGTTGGGCCGTTTCTTCACGCTGATAAATTTCTGTACCAGTTCAAA
>CAJUEB010000203.1 GCA_910585135.1 uncultured Eubacteriales bacterium | reverse complement strand
GGTGAGCATTTCATATAGGTTCATGCGCTCCAGACGCTTGAAATTCTGCGTTGCAATCTTTTCACTGCATCTCCACATGTTTTGAAGCACGATATAAGGCTTTTCTTTCAGCCAGTTTAAGATGCGTTCTGTTTCTTTCATAAATACCGGCATTCCCAGAATATCCAGTGAATCCGTATTGATGTTCATCTTCTTGGCTGGGGAAAGTATGATCCTCATATTACTGCCCTTTCATCTGCCGCATAAAAAGCAGCACTGCAAAAACAATAACAAAAACCATATACCCAAGCACCCACCAAAGATGCGGGAATACATCTGTATAATTTGCAGCTAATACAGCTCTTTCCAGCTCCACTGCATGGACAAAAGGCAATAATCCGGCAATTTTCTGAAACGTGCTGTCTACCAGATCGAGGTCAAACCATATGCCTGACAGCCATGCCGTCAGGTTTGTAAGCAATGCGCCGCAAATCCCGCCTACTTGCTTGACGCTGAATACGCTGCCGCAAAGCAGTCCAAGCGCAATAAAAAACAAGGAGATTGGAATCATGAGCAGAACTGCATAACAAATCGTTATCGCAGGAGAAAGGCCAAGCAAAATTGCTGCAAAATAGCAAACGACGCTCTGTGCTACCGCAATCGGCAAAATCGGCAAAGTATAACCGAAAATAAAGTCAGATGCAGAAAGCGGCGTCGTGTAAAGCCGTTGCAGCAGAGCGCTTTCCCGGTCTTTCGCAATCAGCGTAGCGGAAAACAATGTCATAAAGGAAAGCCCAAACACTGCAATGCCGGGGGCAAGGTTTTCAATCTCAAACAAAGAAACCGGCACATTTTTCTGTATCGCAGACATCAGAAAGAGCAAAACAAGCGGAAATCCCAATCCAAACCCCAGGTTCAATGGATCGCGCAATATTTCCTTTGCCGTTCTTTCTGAAAAAGCCAGTAATTTCATTTTGCCTCCCCCTTTACAATCGACACAAATGCATCCTCAAAGCGTTCCTTTCCCGATTTCTCCTTCAATGCCTCCACTGTTCCCAGAGCCAGCAGCTTTCCATCCTTCATGACACCAATACGGTCAGAAAGCGCTTCCGCTTCCTCCATATAATGCGTCGTCAGAATGATGGTAATCCTGCCTTTCAAGGAGCGGATCACGTCCCATAAATCACTTCTGGCGATTACATCCAATCCCAATGTCGGCTCATCGAGAAACAGGATTTTCGGCTCGCTGATAAGCGCCATGGCAATGCTTAACCTGCGCTGCCATCCACCCGATAGCTTTCCGGCTTTTTTGCCAAGGAGCTGCGCAAGCCCAAGCTGTTTCGAAATCGCTTCTATTTTATACTTTTGCTCTTTTCTGGAAAAGTCATGCACGCCGCACATCAGCTCTAAATTTTCCTTTACGGTCAGGTTTGGGGCAATGGCCGTTTCCTGCGGCGACACGCCAATCATGCGTTTCACTTCTGTTGCATTTTCCCTGATGCTCCTGCCCATCAGCATCGCATCGCCGCTGTCAGGTTTAGCCAAGCAGGAGAGCATTTTTATGACCGTCGTCTTCCCTGCTCCATTGATGCCCAGCAAAGAGAACAATTCTCCCTCAGATACGTTCAAATCAAGATGATCAACTGCGGTAATATCCCGGTAGCTTTTTGTCAAATCTTTTATTTTAATTGCATCCATCCTCTGCACCCCTTTCCGAAAAACGGCCTTTTAACCCTGTATATACATCAGTCAGCGTTTTGCTGATAAATTCATCGTTCCAGTCCAGATAACCAGTCGCCGCCATCGTCGCAATGCCGTGTACAAAGATCCACATTTCAAGATGAAACAGATATGCATTTTCTTCACTGATTCCCAGGCTTTCTTGGATCAAATCGAGCAGCGGCCTGATTTTTTCCTTTTCTTCGTCAATTTTTTCGCCAGAACGATCACGCATAAATAACAGTTTAAAAAGTTCTTTTTCTTCCTTGGCGAAGCGGATGTATGCCATGCCGCTTGCTTTATATGGCGGGTACTTGCTGCTTGTCATGCCCGTTTGCAAATATTGCTGATACAGATTGCCTGCCGCCTCTAAAACAGCTTGATTTACTGCTTCCATATTTTGAAACTGCCCGAAAATAGGCTTCACAGAACAGCCCAGCTCTAATGCCAATGACCTGGCAGTCAATCCTGAAATTCCAATCTTTCGCGTCACCTCCAAAGCAGCATTCGTAATTTCAGCTTTGGTAAACTTAAATTTCGGCGGCATCCAATCACCCCTTCCATATGAGCATAATAAAACGAGCTCTATAAAAAACATTCGTTACGCAACTTATGTTTCCTATTATGGTTCAAGCATTCTTTGTTGTCAAGTATTTTTTGAAACGCTATTTTTCCCTTTGGCAAATAAAACAGAAGGCGCGTTTCTTACAATAAAAGATCGGGGTTCGCCCTTTGCGAAAAACGGCAACAAAGCAGAAACCGAAATTGAAAGATCAACCGCCTACGTTCCATACCCTGCTAAAATCCCTTTCAGAAAATCTTGATATTCATTCCTTACCTTTTCCGGGCCGTCAATATAGATCCCGCCGGAAAGCCCTGTGATCCATCCGAAAAACTGGGGACTGACAGATACGGTCACATTCACCCTAAAATGGGCATCATCTTCCGGGATAACTATAACATCCTTGGAAAAGCGGTCGATGATCACCCCGATCAGGTGCCTTGTGCACACTAAGCTGACGCTCTCGTCATCTCCGCCATACATCCCGAAGGTTTTCTTCGAAAATGCCGCAAGATCAAAATCCGCAAAGCGTTCTTTTCCCAGCCGTTCTTCTGCCATGACTGCCACGTTTTTCATTTTATCCACCCGGTAATGTTTGATTTTATCCGTTGCTTCCTCATAAGCGATCAGATAATAATTCTCATCATCCCAAGTGAGCGCCCATGGACTGACGTTATAATACGCCCCTGCCCGTTTGGCGACAAGCTCCTTGTCCATGCTCCATTCGGTATACTGAAACGTGATTTGCTGGTTTGTCAAAATCGCTGTGTGAATCTGGTCTACATTAAAATAAATCGTCTCGTTTCCCGTTTTGATCCTGTTAAAGATCACGACATTTCGTTTTAGCTGCTTCGCATCATTTTCACTTGCCAGCCGTTCGATTTTTTCGATCAATTCTCCTGACTTTTTGGCCGTAATGAATTTTGACGCCTGCACTGCATCCACTAACAGCTTCAATTCGGGAAGCTCAAAATCCCGTGCACCGATATAATATCCGGGTTTAGTCCCGCCTTTCACCTGAACAATATCTAACCCGAATGCAGTGAGCGTTTCAATATCGCTGTAGATGGTTTTCCGATCTGCCACAAGGCCATAACCGCTCAAGGCTTTGACCAGATCTGCCGCAGACATGATATGATCCTCATCCGTCTGCGTTAGCAGAATCTTCATGATATACAAGGTCTTTAATTTTGTGTTTGAAATTGTCATACGTATTTTCCACTGTCCGGGATCGCAAGCATCCGATACGATCTTTCTGGGATTACCCTTCCATTTGATTTCACAATCAGTTTACTATAAACACACGCCGCATTCAAGCAATCAGAAATACAGCTTTAGCCGGGTATATGATTCGAGTCGAAAAAAGTATGGTCTAATCTCCCTCTGGTTTTGCTATGGGAGTTTCATTCAAACCTGATTCATTGCGAAGCTGCAAAAACCGCTCAATCGTTTTTCCTATAAGGGCCGCCCGGTTATCAATATATGATATACCTCTTATCAAGCAAGGGCGGCTCTTT
>CAJUEB010000202.1:837-3796 GCA_910585135.1 uncultured Eubacteriales bacterium | reverse complement strand
TGCGTTTTATAGGTATCAGCAGGAATCCGTTTGAGATATCCCAGATGCGTCAGCGTGACAGCAACTTGTTTTTCCTCGATCAGATCTTCTTCATCCATATCGCCCGCATCAGCAGCAATCTTCGTGCGCCTTTCATCACCGTACTTTTCCTTAATTTCAAGAAGCTCATCCTTTACAACGCCCATCAGCATTTTTTCATCGGCCAGAAGCTGATTATAATAAGCGATTTTTTTCATCAGCTCCGCATATTCGTTTTCAATCTTTTCACGTTCCAAACCTTGCAGCCTTGCCAGCCTCATATCAAGAATCGCCTGCGCCTGAATATCAGATAACCCGAAGCGGTCAATCAGCTTGTCTTTCGCATCATTATAGCTTGCCCGGATGATTTTAATGATTTCATCGATATTATCGAGTGCGATCCGCAGTCCCTCTAAAATATGCGCCCTTGCTTCCGCTTTTTTGAGGTCGAATAATGTCCTCCTGGTCAAGACTTCCTTTTGGTGCTTCAAGTATTCTTTCAGGATTTCATAGAGATTGAGAAGCTTCGGCTGCCCGTTAACCAAGGCAATCATGATCATGCTGTAATTTTCTTGCAGCTGAGTATGCTTATACAGCCTATTCAGTGTGATCCTCGGATTTGCGTCTTTTTTTAACTCGATTACGATACGCATACCGTTCCGGTTTGATTCATCCCGAATGGCAGAGATACCATCGATTCTCTTATCCCTTACCAGCTCCCCGATTTTTTCAAGAAGCCTTGCCTTATTGACCTGGAAAGGAATTTCCGTAATGATGATCTGGGAACGGCCCCTGTCCGTTTCTTCGATACTGGCGACAGCGCGTACTAAAACTTTTCCCTGTCCTGTTCTATAAGCCTCCCTTGCCCCTTTTCTGCCTAAAATCTGTGCGCCCGTCGGAAAATCGGGACCCTTTACGATATGAATCAAATCATCGATAGTACAGTTTTCATCATCGATCATTTTTACCGTAGCATCGATTACTTCCCCTAAATTATGAGGCGGTATGGAGGTCGCCATTCCTACGGCAATACCATTGCTCCCATTTACCAAAAGATTCGGGAATCTTGCCGGAAGAACGACAGGCTCTGTTTCCTCTTCATCGAAGTTTGGCATAAAATCAACGGTATCTTTATCGATATCGCGGATCATTTCCAATGAAAACGGCGACATCCTGGCTTCGGTATAACGCATCGCCGCCGCCCCGTCTCCATCCACAGAACCGAAGTTTCCGTGTCCGTCTACGAGCAGATATCTTGTCGAAAAATCCTGTGCCAGCCTTACCATCGCATCATAAATAGAGCTATCTCCGTGCGGATGGTATTTACCCATTACTTCACCGACAATACGAGCCGATTTTTTAAATGGCTTGTCCGGGGTAATCCCCAGCTCGCTTAACCCATACAAAATTCTCCTGTGTACAGGTTTTAATCCATCCCTGACATCAGGCAAAGCTCTTCCTACGATTACGCTCATCGCATAATCGATATAGGAATTTTTCATCTCATCATGTATCTCATGTTCGATCATTTTTTGATCTTCAATCAAATTCGGCATTCACCTGCCCCTTTCTCCATCTGCCAATTCTGCCAGATTTGCTATTTTTATTCTGCTATATATTCTTTTTATATATCCAAGGTTGCCAACGCTGCGTTCTGCTCAATAAACTGTCTTCTCGGTGCGACTTTATCTCCCATGAGCGTCGTAAAAATTTCATCTGCCGCTGTCGCATCTTCTATCGTTATCTTGACTAGCGTTCTGTTATTATAATCCATCGTCGTTTCCCAAAGCTGATGGAAGTCCATTTCCCCAAGACCTTTATACCGCTGGATATCCGCCTTGCCCGGCTTATCAGCCAGCTCTTTTAAGAGCTTTGCCTGCTCCACTTCCGAATAGGTATAGTATATTTCCTTTCCCTTTTTTACTTGAAAAAGCGGAGGCTGGGCAGCATAAACATAACCTTTCTCGATAAGAGGCGTCATATACCGATAGAAGAAGGTCAAAAGCAGCGTCCTGATATGCGCACCGTCCACGTCAGCATCTGTCATGATGATGATTTTATGGTAACGCAGCTTCGATTCATCGAAATCTGCTCCAATGTTGCATCCAAAGGCTGTGATCATATTCTTGATTTCATCTGAATTGAGGATTTTATCGATTCGCGCTTTTTCCACGTTGAGAATTTTGCCTCGAAGCGGCAGAACAGCCTGCCTGAGCCTGTCCCTTCCTTGCTTAGCGCTTCCGCCTGCGGAATCTCCCTCGACCAAGAAAATCTCAGAAAGCTTCGGATCTTTTTCAGAACAATCCGCCAGCTTGCCCGGCATGGAAATCCCATCCAGTACATTTTTTCTTCTTGTCAATTCTCTTGCTTTTCGCGCAGCTTCCCGCGCCCGCGCAGCCCTAAGACACTTATCAATGATTACCCTCGCCTGCGCAGGATTTTCTTCCAGAAAAGCCATCACATTTTCGGCAGTCGCTGTCTCCACAAAGCCACGCATATCACTATTACCAAGCTTTGTCTTCGTCTGTCCTTCAAACTGCGGTTCTGTGAGCTTTACCGATACGATCGCGGTCAGCCCTTCCCGCACGTCTTCTCCTGATAGCGTGTCATCGCCATCCTTCAAGACTTTCGTCCGTTTCGCATAATCATTGATCGTCCTGGTAAGCGCCGTTTTCAGGCCAACCATATGAAAGCCGCCTTCGGTGGTATTGATATTATTGGCATAGGAAAGAAGCATTTCATTATATCTGTCCGTATACTGCATCGCTACTTCAACTTCCCTGTCCTTATCGACAATTTCAAAATAGATGATATCCTGATGCAAAGGTTCTTTGTTCGTATTGAGATGCTTCACGAATTCTTTGATTCCGCCCTCATAATGAAAGGTTTCTTCTTTTTTCTTGCCTTCCCGCTGATCCTTCAAATTGATGGTGATTCCTTT
>CAJUEB010000202.1:0-827 GCA_910585135.1 uncultured Eubacteriales bacterium | reverse complement strand
AGAACGCCATCTCCCGAAGTCTTCGCTCCAGCGTTTCATAATCAAACACGATTTCATCAAAAATATCAGGATCTGGCCAAAAGGTACTCTTCGACCCTGTCTTCCTCGAATTGCCTTCCTCCGTCAAAGGTGTTACCGTTTTTCCTTTTTCATAAGCCTGCTTATATATCTTGCCATCTCTTTTTACCTCTACTTCCATACGAGTAGATAAGGCATTGACAACAGAAGCGCCCACGCCGTGCAGGCCGCCGGAAACCTTGTATCCGCCGCCACCGAATTTTCCTCCCGCATGAAGCACCGTATGGATGACTTCCACCGCCGGGATTCCCATTTTAGGATGTTTATCGACCGGCATCCCTCTTCCATCATCCTCAACGGTAATCGAATTATCCTTATGAATCGTCACGCTGATAGATTTGCAAAATCCTGCCAGCGCTTCGTCGATGCTATTATCGACCACTTCATATACTAAATGGTGAAGACCCCGAGGGCCTGTACTGCCGATATACATTCCAGGCCTTTTCCGAACGGCTTCAAGACCCTCTAATACCTGTATTTGCTCTGCATCATATTGTTGCAGTTTTTCATTCTTTGCCATGCTATAATCTCCTTTGATTGTTCTGTGCATATGCGATTTATTGTAGCACATTTTTCCTCTTTTTACAAACAAATAAGGGCGTTTTGACAATTTTATTTAAAAGCATGCAAAAAACGCCTATAATCGTTATTTTTTAATCAAAACAGCCTGATTTTTTCTAGGCTATACCTTTAATAAATCAGGCTGTTTTATAAAAACGATATGAAATTAAAATATACAATATTTAAGC
>CAJUEB010000201.1 GCA_910585135.1 uncultured Eubacteriales bacterium | reverse complement strand
AATAACGGGGGCAGGAAATGAATTGATTCTGGATAACATTCGGAAAATTTCCGAATTTGGAATCCCGATCACCATTAGAACACCGGTGATTCCGGGATACACCGATTCGGTTGAAAATATAGCAGGAATCGCGAAATTTATTACGACGCTTCCTACGGTGAGGGAATACGAGCTTTTGGTATACCATAATTTGGGAGAATCAAAATACGCTTCCCTCGGCAAAAATTACGCATTAAAAGGTGTAGAGCCGCCATCGGACGAAAAAATGCGGCATCTTGTGGGAAAGGCAAACAGCATTTTGCAGCCGTATGGCAGACAGTGCTTTTACATGAAGGACAACAACAAGGAGGTAATCACATGCTAACTCAAAGAATTAAGCGATTAAATGACAAAGTCAGGAATACTCCGGCGACCATTGATTTGGACCGGGCAAAGCTGATTACGGAATATTATAGCAGGCCGTCCATGGATAACTATATTCTCCGTAGAGCGAAGGCATTCAAGTATTTCCTGGAAAATAAGAAGATTTTTATCGATGAGGATTCTCAGATTGCGGGGCATCCGGGCGACAGGATACAGGCTGTTCCGCTCCATCCAGACGTAACGAAATGGCTGTATGATGATTTTGATACGCTGGATTGCAGGATATCCGATGATCTTTCTTTTCGCAGTGAAGAAGAAAAAGCGGAGCTGCGGGAACTGGTAGGCAGATGGAAGGGAAACACCTTCGGTGATTTTGCCGCTGACCTGGAAGACCCTGACGTGAAGGATATGTTGGATGCGCTTGTCTTCACCCATGGCGTTTCCAATCAGTCCACCATGAATCATTCTCCTGACTATGATAATATCGTGAAATACGGATATCGCCATTACATCGACGAGTGCAAAAAAAGGCTTTCTGAGCATATTTGCAAGGATGTATATGACATGGAACAACGGATTTCATGGCAGGCGATGATCATCGTGATGGAAGCGATCATTGCGTTTGCGCACAGGTATGCTGACCTGGCAGAAAAACAGGCGGCGGAATGCAAGGATGAGACGAGGAAGATGGAGCTTCTGACGATGGCGGAGGCTTGCAGGACCGTTCCGGAATATGCGCCGAAGACATTTTTACAAGGTGTACAGATCGTGTGGTTTACACATTTAGCCATTGTTTTGGAGGCTGTTGGCGGCGACCACTGCCTGGGGCGTTTTGATCAGTATATGTACCCGTTCTTTGAAAAAGAAACGGCAGAGGGCAAGGATGAAGTATATTTCCAGGAACTAATTCATGAGTTTAAGTTAAAAATTGCAGAATTATGGAATATCCGCCAGTATAAGGAATCCATCGCTGTTCCGGGCTGTCCGCTGTGGATGCACGTGATGCTGGGCGGCGTGAAAGAAAACGGTAAGGACGCTTGCAATGAGCTGACAAACGTATTCTTGCGATGCCTGCTCGATTTACAGACCGATGAACCTTGTATTTCCTTCCGTTTTCACCGCAATGTCAACGAAGAAACCTTCCGGCTGGCGATCAAGGCGGCACGGGATACGGGCGGGCATCCTGCATTTTACAATGACGATGCGGCGATTACATATCTGTTGAGCTTGGGATTTACGTTGAAAGAGGCTCGAAATTGGGGCATTTGCGGCTGTATTGAGCCGATCGTCGTAGGCAAGACGGATTTTCAGACGAATGCCGGTAATTTCAATTCCAATAAGGTGCTGGAAATCATGTTGCATAACGGTTATGATCCGGTGACGAAGAAGCAGCTCGGCATTAAGACAGGCGATCCAAAGGATTTCACTTGTATTGAAGATGTGATGAAGGCTTATGAAGCGCAGCTTGATTTCTTTGTGGAAAAATTCATCAAAATGGCGAATACAACGCTTGCTGGTCATGCGTTTACCTTCCCGACCATAACGGCTTCGTGTTTCTCGCAAGGATGCATCGAAAAAGGAAAGATGTTACAGCAGAAAGGATCGGATCACCATTATACGACAACATCGATTGCAAGCATGGCAAACGTGATCGATTCCTTTGCAGCGATGGAAGAATGCGTCTTTAACCAAAAATACCTGACGATGGGAGAACTGATCGACTTGCTGGATACGAACTTTGAGGGCAAGGAAGAAATGCGGCAGCTCCTGATTAATAAAGCGCCGAAATTCGGCAATGACATCGAACAGGCGGACAAATATGGCGAATGGTTTGTTGATCTGTTTGACCGCTCGATGAAACGGTTTAAGGATGCACACGGTGGTCCGTGGACCAGCCTCCACGCTACAGTCGTATATAACGTAGCGATGGGCAAGACGGTGGGCGCGACGCCGGACGGAAGACTGGCGTTCTCCCCGCTGGCGGATAATGCATCGCCGATGATCGGCATGGATGTCAATGGACCGACTGCCGTTGTCAATTCCCTGGCGGCCTGTGACGAAGGCGTTCCGCAGAGCGGTCTTCTGTTAAACCAACGGTTTGATCCGACCATCGCGGCAGGCGAGAAGGGTCTGGACATCATCGAGACCGTGTTCCGCGCGCATTTTGCGCAGGGCGGATACCACATCCAGATCAACGTGCTGGATGATGAGACACTCCGTGCAGCGCAGAAAGAGCCGGAGAAGTATAAAAATATCATCGTCAGGGTCGCAGGGTATTCCGCATATTTTGTGGAACTGAGCGAAGAAGTGCAGAACAATATTATCGACAGGACGATCCAGAAGGGTCTTTAAAAGGAAATCTATCAATTTTGATAAAGGAGGTAATCGCATGCTAACACAAAGAATCATTAAACTTAACGATAAAGTCAGGATGACGCAGCCGGTCATCGACCTGGACCGCGCACGACTGATGACGGAATTTTACAGCCGCCCGTCCATGGACAACTACATCCTCCGCCGGGCGAAGGCATTCAAGTATTTCCTGGAAAACAAGGAAATATTCATCGACGAGGACTCGCAGATCGCAGGTCATGTGGGCGGACACATCCAGGCAGTGCATCTGCACCCGGAAATCACCAAGTGGCTCTATGACGATTTCGAGACGCTGGACAAGAGACCTTCCGACAACCTGGTTTTCCGAAACGAGGAGGAACGGGAAGAGCTGCGGCAGATCGTCGAGACGTGGAAAGGGCAGACATTTGGCGATTTCGCGGCAAGCCTCGTGGACGAGGACGTGCAGCCGATGCTGGACGTGGGACTGTTTACGCACGGCATTTCCAACCAGTCCACGATGAACCATTCCCCGGACTATGACAACCTGATTAAGCGGGGCTACAGGTATTACATCGACGAATGCAAGAAAAAACTCGAAGAACATACCTGTGAGGACGTGTACGACATGGAGCAGCGGATCGCCTGGCAGTCGATGATCATCACCATGGAAGCGATCATTGCCTTTGCGCACCGCTATGCCGACCTGGCCGAAAAACAGGCGGCAGAATGCACGGATGAAAAGCGAAAAGCTGAACTTCTGACAATGGCGGAAAATTGCAGGAGGGCGCCGGAGTTCCCGCCTGAAACATTCCTGCAAGGTGCGCAGCTCGTATGGTTCAACCACCTGGCAATGGTACTGGAGGTTGCCGGGGGCGACCACTGCCTGGGACGCTTTGACCAGTACATGTACCCATTCTTCGAGAAGGAAACGGCAGAGGGCAGGGAAGAGGTGTACTTCCAGGAGATCATCCATGAGTTTAAGCTGAAAGTAGCGGAAATCTGGAACATCCGCTGCTACAAAGAGTCGGTTGCTGATCCAGGCTGCCCGCTGTGGATGCATATCATCCTAGGCGGCATGAAGGAAAACGGCAAGGATGCCTGCAATGAGCTGACGAACGTGTTCCTGCGCAGCATGCTGGACTTGCAGACCGA
>CAJUEB010000200.1 GCA_910585135.1 uncultured Eubacteriales bacterium | reverse complement strand
CAGTTACCAGCGCAATGAACCTGCTGAAAGATGACGGCCTTACCTGCATCACCATGTACAGCGGCCATGCGGCAGGCTGTGAAGAAAAAGAAGCGCTTCTCCAGTTTGCCAAAGAGCTGAATCCCAGCCGCTATCACACGGCTTATATCAGCATGAGCAACCAGCCGGGTTTTCCGCCGGAAATCCTGTTGATCACGAAAAAGAGCAAGAAACGAAGAAAGAAAAAGCAGGATGCGGCCCATTCGTCTACACCCTGCCAATAACATCAAATGGATGGTGCGCCGCAGGCATTTGTTTCTTTCCCGCTGCGTTCAATGATTTCCATGCCTCTGGCATATTTGCTTCGTTCTTCTTTTTCCAGGCTGTATTTCTCACGGAGTGCTTGTCCCAGCTTTTCCAGTTCTTCGGTTTCTCCTGAGAAAAGCTCCAGCTCCACCTCCGATATGACATCCTCTCCATAAGGTGTGATGATCCATCCCTGGTCGAGCGATAATTCAAAAATCCCGCTTCCGGTATCAATCCGGAACTGCTTTCTGTGTACCTTCGTTTCCAGCATACAGTAGAGGGGTTTTCCGTCAATCAATTCCAAAAACTTTCCCCCGAGTTCGCTCTCCCGGAAAACTTCGGGAAGCGGTTTATCATCCGCCACGGGAACATTTATCTCTTCCCGCATGTGAAGCGCCCCTTCGCTATGCCCTTTCCATTTCAAAGCCGCTGCAAAACGGCAGCCCTCTTTCCGCACCCGGTAAGCGATTTCATTTTTTGCCAGATCGCCATCCTGTGTATCATAATATTTGGCATTCAGGCATATTTCCTCCCGGGATTCGTCCTCTTCCATATGGAAAAACAGCTTGTCCTTCCAAATTTCATCGGCAATTTCAGGGGAGGGTATTCTATACTTTAATTCGATCTCCATATATTACTTTCTCCATAAATACTGCATGTGGATGATAATATCACTTAATTTGCACAAAAGCAAGCATATTACTTGAATTTCTGCCTTTTAGCAAGAATTTATCAGGAAATTAGCGGAAATTAATCTGCTGTATAGAGAAAAATGAACCCTTCCGGATTCATTTTTCTCTGTTCTCCTAAAAGGCTGTATCAGCCTCTTACTGTTCTTCCGACATCAACATCGTCCAGTATTTATCGTACGTTTTTGCAGCTTCCCCAGTATCCATCTGCAAGAAGTAGTTGGACTTCACCGATTCAGGAATTGCCAGCGCAGGGGCGTTCTTGTAATCGTCTCCCATGAGCGCTACCGCTGCATCATTCGGGCATGCATAAGCCTGGCCATCGGTTTCCATCATATTTTGCAAATTCATCGCCATATTGTCTGCATCCAGCAGGAAGTTGAGGAATTTTTCTGCATTTTCCTTGTTCTTTGCACCTTTTGGAATAACCAGCTCATCTACGCCAAGCTGTACGGCATCCTTCAGCTCTGCAACCACCAATGCATCGTCGCCCATTTCACTGAATGCCTTGGAAGCCTGGCCGTCAAACAGGAAGCCTACGCTTGCAGCACCGTTGATCAGCATGGTTTCCGCACTGTCGGAGTCAAATCCGGCAACATTTGGCACGTATTTTTGCAGCCATTCATACGCTTCTGCAATTTCATCATCATTCGTGCTGTTCGGATCATATCCCAAGGAAACTAATGCGATTGGGAACAAGTTCCTAGGACCTGTAACAGATGCGATCTGTCCCTTTAAGGCCGGATCGAGCAGGTCTGCGTATTCATCGATTGTAACTGGACACGTTTCAGGGTTATATACAACGTATACGTAGTTCATCAGATACGGGATCGCATACTTGTTTTCAGGGTCAAAATCCCTGTACTTGTAGATATCCCCTAAATTTTCAAGGTTCGGCACATTTTCCAGATTGATTTCTTCCAGATAGCCGCCTTCGATAAGAGCCGTCATATCAGCATCGCATGGCATTACCAGGTCGTACTCGTCCCCGCCGCCTCCGGTAATCTTAGCCGCAGCTTCTTCCGAGGTACTCATATAGGAGAAGTTTACCTTGATCCCGGTCTCTTCCGTGAACTTATCCACCAGATCTGGAGACATATAGTCTGACCACATATAGACGTTGAGTTCGCCTGCTGCATTGTCTTCTCCGCCGCCACAAGCCGCCAGTGAGAAAACCATGATGCCGATTACGGCAACAGAAATGAATTTCTTTAACAGTTTCATCTTTTCTTCCTCCATTATCGATTTAGAAATACGTCTTTATATTTGTTGAAGCTCTCTTTTTCAGGAAAGCCTGAACAACGTTGTTAAGAATGATTCCGAGAAGCAGCACCAGAACCATGAGGGATGTCAGCGCGTTGACCTCAGGTTTTAAGCCTACCTTGACCATGGACAGGATCTTCACCGGCAGCGTCGTCGAATACGGACCTGAAACAAAGTTACTGATGATAACATCGTCGATGGATAACGTAAACGACATGAATGCGCTGGAGAGGATTCCCGGTACCAGCATTGGCAGCGTGATCCTGAAAAAGGTCGTAATCCGGTTCGCGCCCAAATCCTGCGAAGCTTCCTCCACGGACAAATCCATGCCCGACATCCTGCCCCGCATGATGATCACCACAAATGGGATACAGAACGTCGCATGCGCTAAAATCATGGACATCAGTCCCAACGGGAAGTTCGCCAAGTCATAAAGCATCAGCAGGGAAATACCCAGTACGACCTCTGGTATCACGATCGGTATGTAAAGCGCACTGTTGATGGTCTGTTTCAGCTTAAATTCGAAGCGCATTAGCCCCATCGCCCCCAATACGCCGATCACGATGGATATCACGGTTGCCGTAATCGCTACGATCAACGAATTGACGAGGAAGCCAAGCAGATCCGACTCGGTAAAAAGCACCTCGTACCATTTCAAGGTAAACCCGTTCCAATAGTAATTATTTCTCTGATTATTGAATGAAAATACGATCATTACAATGATCGGAATGTAGATAAACACGAACACACAAAATGCATAGCAATTGCCCAAGCGCCGTCCCAGGCGTTTTCTTCTCAATCTCTTGCTAAGGCCTTTTTTCTCTTCCATCTAGCACACCTCCAGATCATCCAGCTTGCCAACCCTTGTGTAAATCCACATCATCGCCAGCGTTATCATAATCAAAAGGATCGCCAGGGAAGCACCGAACGGCCAGTTTTTCGTAACCAAGAACTGGTTCTTCACCAGCGTGCCCACCAGCATAACTTTGCCACCGCCGAGCATCTCCGGCACATAGTACATTCCGAGGGATGGGATAAATACCAGCAACACACAGCCAACGATTCCCGGCATCGTCTGTGGGATCGTGACCTTGCGGAAGGTCGTTACCGAATTAGCGCCCAAATCTTTCGAAGCCTCCAGCAGCGACTTATCCAGTTTTTCGATCGATGAATACAGCGGCAGCACGGAAAACGGCAGCATTGCCGTCAAAAGTCCCAGCACGACCATCGTATCGCTATAGAGAATATCAAGCGGTTCTGATATGATATGCAGTTTCATCAAAAATACATTGAGAAAACCATTTGGCATCGCCATCAGGTTCAAGCTGTAGAGCCTTACAAGCGAACTGGTCCAATAAGGAATCATAACCAGCATCAGCATCTTGGCCGCTGTTTTCGAAGGCTTGCTGGCAATCCAGTAGGCCAGCGGATAACCGACCAAAAGGCAGAATACCGTAGTCATAAAGGCCAGCTTGATCGACTTCCAAATCACCTTCAAATACAAAGGCTGCAACATTTCCTTATAATTTTCCAATGTAAACGTATATTCAATCCCGCCATATACATTCCTGGTCATGAAGCTGATCACCAAGATATAGATCAGCGGCAGCATGACGAATATGATCATC
>CAJUEB010000199.1 GCA_910585135.1 uncultured Eubacteriales bacterium | reverse complement strand
CAAATATCTATTGCATGGTCAGAAAAAGCCAACTTTCAGTTTTCTCCTTCGGCATCCAAAAAACCAAAACCATCAAATCATGACGATTCTCTCCGCCTGCCGTTGATTCAAGGCTTGCATCGGGCTTCACACATCACGCTCAATGGATAATATCAATTTGTTTTTGTCCTTTTCCACGTTAACCAGAACTTCCTTCATCGATACCCGCCGACCAGATACCCGGCAGATCATCCGACAAATTTCGTCAGCCTTCACGGAGAAAAACAATTTTCTAACGTATTTAATTATAGCAACATTTTGATAATTGTCAAGAAGGTTTTTCTCCAGCACGGTAAGAACCTCCGTGGCGACGATTTCAATCCGCTCATCGTTCATAAAGACATTCACATCCCGCGGGCCTTTGCCTGTTATCGATTTAAGCAGGGATGCGAACTCCCTTTTGATTTCATCTTCTATCTTTTTGCGGTTCTCAGGGAGCGCTGCGATTTTTTTTCTCCGCCGTTCATAAATGGCGGCCGCATGCTCCGATAATACCGCAAGCAGTTCCTGCAAATTGACCGGTTTTAAAATATACTTCGCGATGCCTTCATCTATCGCATGCAATATGGTATCCACATCCTCCACCGCCGAGGTGACGATAACAGCCGGGGCATACCCTTTCGCCCTGATCCTGTGTATCATCTCCAGGCCATCCATTTCAGGCATATAGAGATCTGCAATGACGATATCCGGCTCAAAATCAGCGAAAAGCTCCACTCCCTGTCTGCCGTTTTCCGCAGAAATTACCTTTCCTGCACGCCTGCGCAGCACATCCATAAGCTCTACCCGCGCCTGTGCGTCATCCTCTACATACAGGATCTTCATGGTTTTCAAGATTTCGTCATTCGCCTTATTCATTTGCCTGCTCTCCTGTAGCCTTTAACTACCTGTCCGTCTTTCATGCCGATCTGCCCGCCGGTTCTCTCGCGTCGCTATTCGCTTTTCATTTGTTTCTCTGCCCGCCTGTGGCATTTATCCGCCTTTTTCAGTTTCCCTGCGGCATTCACTCGCCTTTCATTGGGATCAGCACGCCGCAGCGCACGCCCTCCGGAATATTTTCGATGAAAAGCTTTCCATTCATCCGGTCTTCTATGATTTGCCGCGATATGTAAAGCCCAAGCCCAGTGCCTCCCGAATCCTCCTTCGTCGTAAAATACGGTTCAAAAAGGAGCAGCATGTTCTCCGCCGGAATCGGGTCGCCAGGATTTTCAATCGCAATTTTTATCATATCGCCTGCCTGCACAACAAAAATATCGATTTTCCTGTCCGCAGGACCTGCCAATACGATCGCATCCCTGGCATTGTTGAGGATATTAAAGATAACATGTACCGTTTCATTATAATAGCCGAATGCCATTTCGTCAGTTTCACATGAAATAGCCACCTCGATCCTGTGGAAGGTAATGCTCTCTTCCATCAGGGAAAGGGCAGATTTAATGCATCGATTGACATGAAAGTGTTCTTTTTCCTTGGTCGGCTTAAGAAAGCCGGAAAAATCCGTTATGGTTTCCGACATTTTATCGATGATGTCGTCCACCTTATCGACGCTCTTCTGCAAACGGTTTTCATCTAAGTCATCATACCGATAGCTATCCAGCAAATTTGCTAAAATGAGCTTAATGGTATTCAGCGGCTGTTTCCACTGATGCGTTATATTCCCTACCATTTCGCCGATTTTCGCCTGCCTGGACTGATAAGCAAGCAAAATGTCCTTCTCACGATTTTCCGCTTCCAGCGAGCTCTGCCTCCTGAGAAACGGTCTTGAAAATGCACCGA
Source organism: uncultured Eubacteriales bacterium (assembly GCA_910585135.1). Lineage (GTDB taxonomy): Bacteria > Bacillota > Clostridia > Peptostreptococcales > Anaerovoracaceae > Lentihominibacter. The sequence continues at coordinate 2,115 of CAJUEB010000199.1, read as the reverse complement.
GAAAGGCAATCAGCACAACGGCAAGAATCAACGCCATCACAAAAAAAACGATCGTCAATGATTTGACCGGCTTATAAGCGGCCTTTTGCGGCTGGACGATAACCATTGTCCAGCCGTTATCCATCTTCGAATATCCTAATATTTTTTTTGTTCCCGCAAAAGAATATTTGATGTTTCCCGATTTTTTCACAGAATCAGCGCCGATTTCCTTTTTTAACTGCTTCTGTATAATCGTCTCTTCCTTGGAAGTATCCTTCCAAGGATATACCAAAAATTCAAAATCATCATCCAGCAGAGCGGAATACCCTTCCGGGTAAAGCTTCATCTCCTTGATAATGCCAATGGTATCATCCGCATTGATATCCGCACCCGCAACGCCGATAAACAAATCGTCTACATAAATCGCCCGTGAATACGAAAATACATCCTCCTGAATGTCCTTGTCGTAATACGGCCCGGTCCATACGCCGGCATACTGCATCTGCGGTTCAAAAAAATAGACCATATCAGCTACATAAGGAAGCTGAAAATCCCGCTTGTTTGCCTGAAAATCCGCTGAGATTTGCCGAACCTTTCCATCCACGACTGCATACCACACCTCATGCTCTTTTTCCGCAAGCTCTGGATTAAAGGTCACGTAAAGGCTGTGTGCATTGGATACCATATTCATATTAGTCTCAATCAATTCGGAAAGCGATTTTTCGTATTGCTGCAAATACGATTCCGGATCGTTTTCAAGAGCTTTCACGTCGAAAGTAGTCGTTACATGCGAAGCCAAGGAATCCGTCATGCCTTCCATATGATTGAATTTAGCGCTGAAATCATTAGAAAAGTTTTCAGCAGTGATCAATATCTTTTCTTCAATCTCGGCAGTTAAATAAGAAGTTCCCCGCGCAATGGAGATATACCCTACAACGATAGCGACGCTGATCGAAAATACCGTAATAAGGCTGATTATCTTTGCAAACGATTTATTCATATCATCATTATACCCGACGCCTTTCCTTATCCTTTTATTGAACAAATCGTTGCAGCATCGATATAAATGCGTCGATATCAAGCGGCTTCGCCAGATGTGCATCCATGCCGTTCTTCAATGCCATTTCCTTATCTTCATCCATCGCATTAGCTGTCATCGCAATGATTGGAACTTTTTTAACATCCTTCCTCGGTAAATTCCTGATGGTCCTGGTTGCTTCATACCCGTTCATGATCGGCATCTGCACATCCATCAGAATCACATCATAATAATTTTCTTCTGATTTCTCTACCATCGCCACTGCATCCGTTCCGTCAGGCGCTGACTCAACCACAAACCCTGCTTCCGTTAATATCACTTCAGCGATCTCACGGTTTAATTCAATATCCTCTACCAATAAAACACGCTTGCCGTTAAAATCGAACTGCGTCCATGAAGCGTTAGGTTCTTCCTCCCTGGCAGCCAAATTATTTGCCGACAGAAGAGCTGATTTCAAATCTGACAGGAAAAGCGGTTTGGCACAGAATGCAGTTACGCCCGCCTCCTTAGCTTCTTCTTCAATATCCATCCAGTCATAAGCCGTCAAAATAATGATCGGCGTATCGTCCTGAATCGCATGGCGGATCTGGCGGGCTGTTTCGATACCGCTAAGCTCCGGCATTTGCCAATCGATAATATATGTGTTGTACGGATCTCCCTCTTCATTAGCGGTCTTCGCGCGATAAACGGCTTCCCTGCCAACGGTCGTCCATTCCGCCCGCAGCCCGATCTGTTTTAACATTTTACTTACACTGTCACACGTATTGAAGTCGTCATCTACGACAAGGGCGCGCAAGCCTTGCAACTCCCTAAGCTGGGCTTCATCTGCCTCGACATCCTGCAATTTCAGCCTGAGCTTCACCGTAAATGCACTGCCTTTGCCTACCTCGCTTTCCACGCTGATTTCGCCATTCATCATTTCCACAATATTTCTGGTGATCGCCATGCCAAGGCCAGTGCCTTGAATCCCGCTCCTGGTAGCAGTGCTTTCCCGCGAAAACGGATCGAATATATGCTCCAAGAACTCTTGCGACATACCGATTCCGTTGTCCTTAATAATGAAAACATAATCCCCATATCCATGCCGGTACGTTGTA
>CAJUEB010000198.1 GCA_910585135.1 uncultured Eubacteriales bacterium | reverse complement strand
GACCCTCTGCTTGTAAGGCAGATGCTCTCCCAGCTGAGCTAAGCGCCCACATTATGCTCAAAAAAATCAAAATATTTATGAACATATAGAAATGGTAGCGGCGAGTGGAGTCGAACCACCGACCTTCCGGGTATGAACCGGACGCTCTAGCCAACTAAGCTACACCGCCGCATCCGCAGCAAACCGTTTCATTCGCTACGGGAAATATATTACCATTTTAGGAACGTCATGTCAAGATATTTTATATGATAATATTGGCAGTTTTCCTATTTTTCTTTTTTCCAGTACATAATCGGAGCAAAGCCGCCTTCTTTCCCTCTTTGCAGCATCAGGCTTTGACGAAGTTTCTCGAATATTCATCCGATAGTTGAGGCAGACCATCAGTATCGCACGCGGTATTTGAGACACCATAATCCGACACAATAAAAGGAGGCCAATTATGAACGATCACTCGATCCCCCTGCCAATGGCAACGCCCGGCAAAGAGTACATTATAAATTATATCCATAAAGGGAAAACGCATACCGACCATTTCCGGGGTTATGGCATTTTCCCTGGTTCTAAGATAAAACTTCTCTTCGCAAATCCAGCCAGCAATCCATCTGCCTACGAAGTCATGGGCACAGTTATCGCATTGCGGCACGAAGATTCCAGGCACATATATGTTTCACCTACTGCTCCTCATCAGAAAGGGCGTACTTGCGTGGAATTGTAATATTTTCATCATAACAGCCAAAGCAGTCGCTGATAAGTGTTTCTTGTGGTTTTGGCGTGATCAGGCTCACGACAGGAACGATCACAAGACCTGCCAGCATTGTGAATGCACCGGCATTTATTGGCGACTGCAAAAGAACCGGCAGCACCTGCGGCGCAAGAATATCAACGATCATGAAGACCGTTGCGAATATCATGCACGCCCAGCAGCCTGCTTTGGTCGTCCGCTTCCAATACAGCCCGTAAAGCAGCGGCGCTAAGAACGAGCCTGCCATAGCGCCCCATGAAATGCCCATAAGCTGCGCAATAAATGTAACCGTACTCTTATACTGAATCGTCGCAATAACTGCTGAAATCGTAATGAATACGACAATGAGCGCCCTGATGCAAAGCACTTGTTTCTTTTCATCCATGTTTTTGATGAAATTATCCTTCAGAAAATCCAGCGTCAGCGTGGAGCTTGACGCGATGACAAGCGATGACAGCGTGGACATAGAAGCCGATAACACCAGCAGGATCACAAGACCGATCAAAATATCAGGAAGCCCCGAAAGCATCGCCGGGATCACCGAGTCGTAACCATTGGCAACAACATCCACTTCCCCGGAGAACAGCCTGCCGAATCCGCCCAGAAAATAGCAGCCGCCTGCAACAATCAAAGCAAACAGCGTGGAAATCACAGTCCCTTTATGAATATCGCTTTCACTTTTAATTGCATAAAACTTCTGCACCATTTGCGGCAGCCCCCAAGTACCCAGCGAAGTCAGGATAATCACCCCGACCAAGTTGACAAAATCCGGACCAAAGAACGATGCAAAAATGCCCGGCACATCGGAAGCCGCAGGGTCTTCCACCAAAGCCATCGAGCGAACCGCTTCCGTAAACCCGCCATGCGTATTCAAAATAGCCGCGATTACCACAACGATGCCAAATATCATGATAATGCCCTGAATAAAATCGTTGATTGCAGTCGCCATGTATCCGCCAGCGATTACATAAATTCCCGTCAAGATAGCCATCACCACGATACAAACGGTAAAGTCAATGTGAAAACCCATGGCAAACAGTCGCGAAAGCCCATTATAAAGCGATGCCGTATAAGGGATCATGAAGATGAAAATAACCGCCGAAGCGCCAACCTTCAGACTCTTGCTGTCAAACCTCTTGCCGAAAAATTCCGGCATCGTCGAGGAATCCAGATGCTGGGTCATGATCCGCGTCCTTCTTCCCAGCACAGCCCAGGCAAGCAAAGAGCCGATAATGGCGTTTCCAAGGCCGATCCAGGTCGCGGCAATGCCGTATTTCCATCCGAACTGCCCGGCATAACCCACAAATACAACTGCCGAAAAATAAGAAGTCCCATAGGCAAAGGCGGAAAGCCACGGACCAACGGAACGCCCGCCTAAAACGAAGCCCCGAACATCCGTCGCATGCTTTCTGCAATATAGGCCGATTCCGATCATAATCGCAAAATATACCAATAAAATCAAAACTTTTACTAACATAAATTATCATCTCCTGCACTTGAAATTGGCGTTTTGCGACGCCTGGAAATATTCCTTTACCACTTTACTACATATCAGCGGTAAAGTCAACGTTTTATCGGCAAACCATCCGCTTTTCTTCGAACGCAATTCGCACGCCTTGATTGCAGAGGCTATCGGGGTCAACAATTGTTTTTCTCTCTGGTGCAAATACGACCCTCATCGTTACAGCCGCGCTTTCCCGGTAAGCTTATACCAGGCTATCTGCCGCTGCGTTAAACGATGCAAAACGCCACCGCAGCTTCACAAAAAAGACCGCTATATCATATACTGACCGCGAGGTGTTTTAATGATGAACAAAAAAACGATAGCATTAGCCGGAAACCCCAACGTCGGAAAGAGCACGTTATTTAACGCGCTCACCGGAATGCACCAGCACACGGGGAACTGGTCCGGCAAAACGGTGGATAATGCCGCCGGCCATATGAAATACAAGGACAGCATCTTCCAGTTCGTTGATCTTCCCGGCGCTTATTCCCTTCATTCCGAGTCGCCCGATGAAAAGGCAGCCGGAGAATACATAGCATCAGGAAAAGCCGATATCATCCTTATGATCGCAGATGCGACATGCCTGGAGCGAAATCTGCTTCTCATCTGTGATATTCTGGCGATCACGAACAACGCGATCCTCTGCGTCAATCTAATGGATGAGGCCAAAAAGAAAGGGATATGCCCGGATATCGAAAAGCTCAGTCAGCTTCTTGGCATTCCCGTAATTGCAACCGCTGCTCGTTCTAAAAAAGGCCTTCCTGCGCTTTTAAACTCCATCTACGAATTCGCCCCGCGCCCATCCGAATCAAACGATCTGAAAATGAATGCCCAAAGCGGAAATGGCTCAGCAACGAGACGGCAGAAAACCTTACAAAATGAAGCGGCGGAAACCCCACAAGAAGAAACCAAGCCACTAACGAACGCACAAAACAGAAGCAACCCGGCAGAAAATCCACAACATGAAAGTGAAACGACAACAAATGCACAATTATTAACAGAGCGAAAAAATGAAAACAAAGCTACGCAGCATCCGCAGACCGGCAGCAAGACAACAAACAACTTGCAAAGAAAAAATGCCGCGCCAGCGGATTCACAAAGCGAAGCAGCCGCGAATCCACAAAATAAAAACGCCGCGAAGAGTACCCGTACACCGCTAAATGCAGACGAAATTTACGCGCAATGTGTTACGCACAGCCAAAACAACCCACACAGCCTGGATCGAAAAATCGATCAAATCGTCACATCAAAAAAACTAGGCTTTCCCATCATGATCCTGCTTTTGATCCTGATTTTCTGGCTGACGATGGTAGGGGCGAATTATCCATCCGCCGCACTTTCCGCCATGTTTGGACTTTTGGATGAAAAGCTCAGAGCCTTGATGGAAAGCGCCGCGCTGCCAGATATGCTGACATCGCTTTCCATGGATGGTCTTTATACAACGCTTACCTGGGTGGTTTCTGTCATGCTGCCGCCGATGGCTATTTTTTTCCCGCTCTTTACGCTTTTAGAGGATTTCGGATATCTGCCGCGTGTCGCCTTTAACCTGGATCATGCATTCAAAAGCTGCGGCGCACACGGCAAGCAAGCGCTTACCATGTGCATGGTTGATATCTGTATGCGGCAAACAGTCTGTTAGCGATATGTCAACGCAGGTTTCGTCATACTGCGGCTATACCTCATAAATTTCCGTAACAGACACCCCGCTGAACCGAAAGACTATTTTTATT
>CAJUEB010000197.1 GCA_910585135.1 uncultured Eubacteriales bacterium | reverse complement strand
TTTTCTTATGCTGCGTTGAATCGATGAGCTTAATGTCCATAAACATCGCATCAATATAAGGCAATGCGCCTTCAAATTCTTTAAATGGACTATAGCCACAGCTTTCTACAACGACGTTGATTCTGTTTTTTTTGCATTTTTGTGCAATTTGTTGCAGGTATTTTCCATGTGTCAGCGGTTCACCGCCGGAAAAGGTCACGCCTCCGCCTTTCATTTCATAGAAAATAAAATCCTTTTTAATTTCATTAAATAATTCATCTATCGTGTACTCCTTTCCTGCAATCCGTTTTGCTTCGGCATAACAGATGTCAGTACACACCGTACAATTTTCAGGACACTTCGTCCTGTCGATCCTGCCCGTACCCGCGATCGCCCTCTGTGGGCATCTATCCCGGCACAAGCCGCATCCTATACACTTTGACGGAGATTCCATAATTTCCGGGCCATAGCTTTGTGATTCCGGATTGGAACACCAGGGACACCGCAGCGGACAGCCTTTAAAGAAAACGAGCGTACGCAGGCCATCTCCGTCATGAATCGAGCATTTCTGTATGTTAAATATCATATAAGCCTCCTTTTGCCGATTTCTTTCGCTTCCTGCCCACGCTTCTGCGGAAGATTGACAATAATAATTCCTACACTGACGCAAACAAGCGCCATTATATTTTTTAAAGTAAAAATCGCTTCACCCAGTAAAATCGATGACAGCAACATACCGAAAATCGGAATGCTGAAGCCGAAAATTGCCACTTTTCCAACTTCGTTATATTTCAAAAGCAGTGTCCACACGCTGAAAGCAGTCGCTGACAGGATCGCCATATAAAGCAAAAGCAATACTGATTTCCCATCAAAGCTGATGGCGTGTCCGCCAGCAGCAAAACCGATTAACACCAGAAAAACAGAGCCAAACGCCATTTGGTAGGCTGTGATTGTCATCGGTGCATTCTTTTTTGCAAGCGGCTTAGTAAATACCGTACAAGCACCATGGACAACCATACTGATAATCATCAGACCTTCCCCCATGAACGTAATTCCGCCTGTAATGCCTTCCATGTTGATGATTACGATTCCGGCAAATCCAATCATGCATCCCAGCCCTGACCGCCAGGTCAGCTTCTCGCCCCGGATTAGAAAATGTGCCAGCAGGATCGAAATAAAGGTGCTGGCTGCATCGATAATCGAACCCTTTGTCCCCGTTATGTAACTCATGCCGATATAAAAACATGTGTACTGCGTCGTCGTATTCAGAAACCCCAGGCCCAAAATGTGCGGAACGAAAGGCCTTTGAATTCTGATGATGCGTTTTTCAATCAAGCATGCCACTGCAAAGGTTAGGAATCCCGCTAGCAGGAAACGATATCCTGCAAACACAATTTTTTCACCTGCTGTTTCGATCTGTAGCCACTCGTATCCGAGCTTAATACAGGGAAATGCACTGCCCCACAGCATACAGCAAAGCAATGCGAGTCCGCATCTCACGGACGTTTTGGTTAATACGTGATCGTCCTTCATATGTATTGCGCTTTTTATATCCTTTCAGATCATCCATGATTCAGGGAGAATATTTCCACTGGAAATATTCTCCCTGCTTCTGACCGTAAAAACGATCCTTTCGTTCGTACTTATTTCCGTTATTTTAACGTTGAATCGTCCAAAATACGATATCCGTATGCCAACCTCGGATTTATTTCGGGTCAATATAAGGATCAGCCCATTCTATCAATTCTTGATCCGGACCTTTCACTGCATTGAGAACCCAGGAAACGACGAACATACCAACTGCTGCGCCGATCGGAGCTACGCCCATACCGGAAGCCCAGGATAACCCCAGTCCCTGTGTCCATATCAGATATGTAGCAGGGCCCATAATAGCGGATGCCCATGCGCCTTCTTTTCTTGACTTTTTCCAAAGGACACCGCAGAACAGGGACATGCACATCGATGAACCAACGCCGGTTAATCCTAAATAAATGAAGATCTGCAAGAAAGCAGGCGGCTCAACCATGTTAAACGCAAGTACGATCAATCCGATCACGATCGCAGCCACTCTCGTTACGAGCACTTCCTTCTTTGGCGTCGCACTCTTAAAGAGCCTGCCGTAGATGTCTCCGCCAACGCCCTGCGCAACGACCAGCAGGATGGATGTCGCCGTGGATACGATCGCAGAAAAGAAACCGATCATGATAATACATGCAAGAATAGGCGGGAACAGTTCTGTGGATACCGTTACCGTCATGTAATCTGCTTCTGCATCCGGGAATCCTACCCTTCCTGCCAATCCTACGAGAAACATCAGGTTGAACAAAGCAGCCGTCAAAATGGCGATGATCAGGAATTTACCAATAGAACTCTTCTTCACATCCGGCAAGGCAATGTATCTTGCAGTGATGTACGGCTGGCAGAACATGATGAAAACACCATAAAGGAAGAGCATCGGAATACCAAATGCAGTAACGGTTACCTCCGCCTCGCTGCCAGATTCATAAATTTGATTAAACGACGGATAATCTCCTGCCAAAACTTCTTCGATATGTCCAAATCCGCCGACATAGGAAATCGCTGCGATAACCAGCATCGCTGACATTACCGTCATGAAGCACCCCATAAAGCAGTCGGTCCACGCAACAGAGCGCAGTCCGCCGGAGCTTACGAAGAAAATAACGACTACCAGCATCACAACCAAAGCTGCCTTAAACGGAATGCCGGTATACATTTCCAGAAGAATGGCAGCACCCTTAAACTGCGCTACTAACGTAAATGTAAAGCAAATTACCATCAAAATCGACAGGTAGAGCTTCAATCCCGGTGATTTGTAACGCTGTGAACAATAATCGGCGATCGTAATCGCGCCGAACTTTTCCGACTGCAATCTCATCTTCCTGATAATAAATAATCCCGGAATCGCCGTACCGGCAACAGTAGCAATAGCGATCCAGTAATACGGCCAGCCAATCGTTGACAGAAGACCCGGATCTCCGATAAAAGAACCTGCGCTTACGGCAGACGCTGCATAGGACATAGCCAGAACAAACGTAGGCGTCGTCTTACCGCCCAAAAAATATTCCGTCGTAACACTGCCTGCGCCTTTCTTATTCTTCCTTGCGGCCCATATTCCTATAAAAACTAAAAATGCTAAAAATGCTACAATAAAAACAATTGCCATCGTATGCAAACTATTCATTGTAATGTTTCACCTCCATTAATTGTAATGATCTCTGCTCATACTAATTTCTTCCCGCTGCTTCTTTCGTTTTGTTCATGTTTGCCAACTCAGCGAGTCTCCTGTCGAGATCATCCTCTTCATCGCCGCTTTTCATCCATATAGCGATAGCAATGATCGAGCCAATGACAAAAACAGCTTCTATACCCAGCATAATCATCCATGTTGCCATATCAAGTTCCTCCTTTCCTCTTTCATTTACGCTTCTTTCACATTGCTTGCCGAAACACCCGGCACATCGTACTTTTCCCTGTTAATAGTATTAACAAGTTTCATGCCAACCCATTTTACCCTATATTTTACATATAATGGATAATTTCGACTGGTTTCGACGAAAAATATCCATATTATGGATATTTCATTGAGCTTTATGGTATTTTTTTCGTATAAAATGTATCATAAAGGATACAATAAATTTTGTCGCTTTTTTCTGAAAAAAATGATAAACACACGATTTTATCGTTCAAAACGAATTCTTTCTAAATTATGTATCTTTATCGACACATTTATTTTGCGATTATGTATCATTTTTGTTACATGTTCATCAAATTTCTTCATTTGACGCAAACGAAAGATCATGCGCGGATAAAAAAATAATCTGGAAATTTTTACATACCGGCTCTGTGCCTCATGCATTAGTGTTTTTCTTGACAATTTTAACCGCATTCGTATATAATGATTCAAACTACAGCGTTCTTTATCATTGCTTTCCGTTGAATGAATGAAACACTTTTTCTAGATGCATCTGTACTTTTCCCATCAATTT
>CAJUEB010000196.1 GCA_910585135.1 uncultured Eubacteriales bacterium | reverse complement strand
GCCTGTATTTTCAAGCACCTGCGTCATGCTTGCGCGTGGAATACAAAGCCGATTGCCCGGGTTTGCATCCGTTTGATTTACGCCTGTTTGATTAGCCGCCGTTTGGTTTACTCCCGCTTGACTCGCTCCTGTCTGACTGGCTGCCATTTGATTTATTCCCGCTTGATTCGCTCCTGTCTGACTGGCTGCCGTTTGGTTTACTCCCGCTTGATTCGCTGCCATCTGATTGCCCGCCATCTGATTCATCGCCATATGCATCACCTCTTTGATTTAAGTATTCGCATAATAGACGGTAGGAATATAGAAACAATGTTCATTGACCCGATTGTGAATCACGCCCACGCGGGTCGGAAAGTAATTCGGGCATGACCAGCTATAAGGATTATGAAAAAACAGGGAATGATCTACTCCCGCCAGAATGCCTCCAGAAAGCGCCCAGTCCGCAATATCATAATGTTCCTGTGTCGGCGTCATATTATAAACGTTCTGAGGATTATACGCGCCGCCTACGGAGGTCCTCATGCAGGTAAACTGTCCCGGCTGTTCAATGACCGCCCGCACGTCGCCGCCCCCGTTAATGCGCGAAAATTCCCCGTAAGTGATATTCGCCCTGTTCATGATGACCGTCGCGACGCCCTGCATCCCTGGATATCCTTCCCCACCTGCCTCACACTGTATCAGCCGTGCAAAAAGCTCTCTCGTATCCATTGCTTCATAATTCCACCTTTCAATTATTACTAAGGTATTATATGAGCGATGCTACTTTTTGGTTCGGAATATGAGCCGTTTTAATTTTTCACCGTCCCATGGCACAAGCGGATACAGATAGGATGTTCCGACGATAGTTTTGGTCGCTGCCATCACCGCTACAGAAAACACGAAAGCACCCGCCATGCCCGGCCAGCCGAGAAGATGCGCCCCGATGAGCATCAGAAGCCTGACAAATTTTACTGCATAGCCAAGCTCGATGCTAGGCTGTGTAAAGCTCGCCAGCGCCACCACTGCCATGCAGAGGATCGTCTGCGGGACAAACCATCCCGAGGATACCGAAAACTCCCCTAAAATCAATGCACCGATCACCGAAAGCGACATGCCTAAGGATTCCGGCGTATTGAGGGAAGCCAATTTTAATGCGTCGATCGCAACCTCAAGCAAAATGAGCTGCCAGAAGATACTGACGGCAAAATCTTCTTCCGTAATAAAAAACTTAATGGACTCATGGACGGGAATATCACCTTCCGCAAAGAGTAAATAGAGAGGTGTTGCAAACAGGATGATCAGGATATTAGCGATACGCAAAATCCTGAAATAATTTCCGGTGACAATCGGAAAGTAATAATCATCCACATCCTGGACAAAGTCAAAGATCCCCGCCGGAATCAGGATAACAGTAGGCGAATTATCGACGATAACAGCAATCTTGCCCTCCTCCACATGCGCGGCGATGATATCGGGACGCTGCGTATATCTGACCTTTGGAAAAGGATTGAACCTTGACATTTTCTTACCCGTGATTTCCTCTATCAAGGTCTGTTCCGTCACCGTAAGGCCCTCCGTATTGAGACTCCGCAGGATCTTGTCCAGCTTGTCCACCATGCCCAGATCAGCTTTGTTTTTCATATAGGCCATCGAAACATCCGATTTCGTGATATCGCCAATGGCATAAATCTTAAAAATAAGGTTGTTGTCCCTGATCCTGCGCCTGATCAAAGCGATGTTGGTCATCATGGACTCCACAAACCCATCCTTTGATCCGCGCAGGCTTTTTTCCTTGGACGGTTCGTCTATGCTCCGCAGCGGATAATCCCGGCAATCGATGATGATGATCCCGCCATATCCCGCTATCAGCAGGGGAATCAAGCCAGAATACAAGAACTTAATCGCCTTGTCAACATCGTAAATAACCTGTGCATCCAAAAACGGCAAATTACTTTCCAGAAACTGCTCGGCGCTGTCGATATTTTCAAGCTGCTGCTTTTTCAACGAAAACAGGCTGAAAATAACCCTCTGCATCATGCCGCCATCTACTAACCCATCGACAAAGAACATCGTCGCTTCCTTCCCCGCGATATTCAGCTTCCGTTCCAGTAAATCAAAACTCTCCCCTACTGGGATCTGCCGCTTGAATTCATCAAGCAATATATTATATTTATCCATAAAAAACCTCGCATAATTTTGATATTAGTTTTACCCAAACTCCTATCAATATGCGAGGCATTTCATCTTTTATTTTTTGCTCTTGCAAAATCCACCCGGAAGGTTATGCGCAGCAAAATGGGACGCCATGCTAAAGCGCAGAAGCAAGCCCATCAGCGTCTCCGCAAAAACAGTACTCACCTGCGCCCTTTCTTTTTATGGGCGCTGCCCTTTCTCACCGGCTGCCTGCTGGCGGCAGCATCTGCTTTCCGTTTTCTTTTTCCCAGCGTCCTTGCCACCTGGAAAACAACATAAGCGATTGCCAGCGCGACACAAAACAAGATCGTCGTCTTATCATCATCTGCAAAGCCTAAGACTTTCGCAAAAAACACGCCGCCTAATATGAATATCCAGAAATAGAGAATTTTACCGATGACCCCGTTTCCCATCAGCGGCCTCCTTTCACTTCAACCAACGCTTACGCTCCTTATCTCCAGCTACATCTGTTGCATCCTGCGCACCTGATGCATCCGGCATATCCTGCGCATCCAGTGCATCCAGCGTTATTCTGAGAGCTTGGCAATAAGCTCTCCGGCTTTCACCTGCTGTCCTTCCTCCACATGGATCTTGACAACGCTGCCTTTCATCGGCGCTAAGATGTTCGTTTCCATCTTCATCGCTTCAATGACGGCGATCGGCTGTTTTTCCTCGACCGCATCGCCTTCTGAAACCAGCACCTTCAAAATCGTTCCCGGAATATTCGCACCGATTTCCGTCGGATCGGCAGCATCCGCATAGACCGTCTGTGCGCCTGCGCCTTCCATATGGACGGCCTGGTCTTTGATCTTAACCGCAGTCCTGTTGCCGTTGACTTCAAAGATCACATTCCTGATGCCTTCCTCGTCCGGCTCGCTCATATCGGCAAGCCTTACCACAAGCTCCTTGCCTTCTGCAATCTTAATTTCACAGGTTTCACCCATGGAAAGACCATGGAAGAAGATATCGCTTCCCATCAGGCGGAAATTGCCTTCCGTTTCCAGGCTCTTCAAATAATCTTCAAACACCTTCGGATAGAGCGCATAGCTGAGCGCCTGCTGTTCGTCGCCCGCAAGGCCATGCTCTTTTCTAAGCTTATCCTTGATCTTATCAAAATCCTCATCTGCAAGCAGCTCTCCCGGCCTGCATGTGATCGGCTCTTTTCCATGAAGCACCAGCTTTTGCAGCTTTTCCGGAAATCCCCCTTCCGGCTGCCCCATCATGCCTTCAAAATAGGAAACGATGGAATCAGGGAAATCAATGCCTTTCGCATTCTCATAAATATTTTCCGGCGTCAGGTCGTTCTGCACCATGAAAATCGCCATATCGCCGACTGCTTTGGAGGAAGGCGTAACCTTGACGATATCCCCCAGCATTTCGTTGACGGCCTTATACATATCCTTGACTTCATCAAACTTGTGTCCCAGTCCGAAGCTCTCTACCTGGGATTTTAAGTTGGAGTACTGGCCTCCCGGCATTTCATATTTATAAATTTCGGCTGAGCCTGTCATCATATCGGACTCGAAGCCTTTGTATACCGGTCTTACGGCAGCCCAGTAATCAGAAATTTTCTGAATCCCATCCATATCGATCCCCGTATCCCGCGCCGTACTTTCCATCGCCGCGACGATCGAATTCAAGGCTGGCTGGCTCGTAAGCCCTGACATGCTGTTAAACGCTGCGTCTATGATATCTACGCCTGCGGTAGCCGCCATCATCAATGACGCTACGCCGTTGCCGCTGGTATCATGCGTATGCAGGTGGATCGGAATGGAAATCTCGTTTTTCAAAGCTTCGATCAAGCGTCTCGCAGCCATCGGCTTAATGAGGCCGGACA
>CAJUEB010000195.1 GCA_910585135.1 uncultured Eubacteriales bacterium | reverse complement strand
ATGCATAGCTCCGCATTTATGGATCTGATGTACTATAATATGCGGCAGCCGGAGGAGGCTTTGACCACCTTGCAGGCGGGGACGGGCGTGATGCAGGAGAGGACCGATATCGACTTTTCGGCAGCAGCGGCATCGCCGACCGGACAGCCTTTGGATTATGCGCTTTTGGGGGACGGCTTTTTCGTCCTGCGTGATCCGGCAAGCGGCAATATTACATACACAAGGGACGGCCATTTCCAAGCTTCCGTACAGACAAGCGGCGTTATGCTGCTGATCACGGACTACGGCAAGCTGGTGCTGGATGCCGCTGGCAATCCGATTACGGTCGGAGAGGACGGCAGGGCGACCACTGATCCGGCAGTCTATACCTTTGCGAATAAAAATGGCATGGAGGCTGTAGGAACGAATGAGTTTTCACCAGTGCCGAAAAACGGTGCGCCAATCCTGGTGACCAACCCGAATATGAGAAGCGGGCATTTAGAAATGTCCAATGCGGATCTGGCGGAGGAATTTTCTAAGATGATAGAATCCTCCCGCGCGTATTCGTACGCATTGAAGATGGTTCAGACCTCAGATGAGGTAGAGCAGACCATCAACTCACTTAGAGCATAAGGAAGGAAATACGGATGGGTATTAAAAGTTATGAAGAGATGGATACCATGGCGATTGACGTCATGCGGGAAATTGGAAGCATTGGAACGGGAAGCGCAGCAACTGCCCTTTCCAGCCTGGTCGGAGAACAGGTGCGTATGACAGTACCTAAGATCGAGATTAAGGATTTTAACGATGCGATCACTTTGATGGGAGGACCGGAGGATGTCGTTGCGGCGGTTTTGGTAAAAATGAGCGGCGATATGAAGGGTACGATGTTGTTTTTGCTGCGAATGGAATTCGTAAATGCCGTGTTAAGCCGTATCCTGCATAAGAAGATAGACGATTATACACAGCTTTATGAGATGGAGATTTCCGTCTTGTCAGAGGTGGGAAATATTATGATTTCTTCATATGTCAATGCGCTTTCCACGCTGGCGGGTATGGATATCCAGTTGTCCGTTCCGGCGATTGCGGTCAATATGCTGGGAGGGATCATGTCGGTTCCGATGGCGGAAATGGGATATGAAACCGACAGTCTGATGCTGATTAACGGACAATTGATTTTAAACGACGAACATCACGATAGCACCTTATTGATGCTGCCTGATATTGAATCATTGAATAAATTGATGAATAGACTGGTGGATAATTATGAATAAAATCATTGATACTAAGGTTGGGATTGGAGATATGAAATTTGGCAGACAAGAGGGAACCATCATCACCTATGCCTTAGGCTCCTGCGTTGGCGTCACTTTTTATGATCCGGCAATCAAGCTGGGCGCATTGCTTCACGTCATGCTCCCACAGTCCAATGGCAGGGAAACCAATGTATTTAAGTTCGCAGATACGGGAATCAGGGAAACGCTCAGGAAGCTGTCTGCCTTTGGCGGCGTAAAGAGCAGGTACATATGCAAGATCGCAGGCGGCGCGCAGATGTTTGCTATGGGCGGCGATGGCGATTTGGGACATATCGGAGAAAGAAATGTAGAAAGTGTCAAAAGGACATTGCAGGCTGAGGGGATTAGAATTAAGAGTCAGGATGTAGGCGGCAATTCAGCCAGGACCATGCTGATTGAACTGGAAACCGGAACTGTAAAATTGAGAACCATCGGCAAGCCGGAGAAAATTCTGTAAATTGTAAAGAGGAAGTGAGGTATCATTATGGCAGAAACTGAAATTTTGTTAGAATCTGGAACGAATGAAATGGAGATCATGGAGTTTACCGTTTTCGGTGAAGCTTATGGAATCAATGTGGCGAAGGTAAAGGAAATCCTGATGTCAGAGCCGGTGAAGCCCGTTCCGCATGTGCATGAATGCGTAGAGGGAATCTTTAAACCGCGCGATGTCGTTCTGACCGTTGTGGATCTGCCGAAATATCTTACTGGCAGGCAGTCCGATAAAGAGGAAAAGGATTTATTTATCATTACCAATTTTAACAAGTTGAATATCGCGTTTAGGGTACATTCTGTAGTTGGAATTCAGCGGATCTCCTGGCAAGATATCCAGAAGCCGGATAAGACTTTGACACGCGGGGAAGAAGGCGTGGCGACAGGGATCGCGCAGTACAATAATAAACTGATTACAATTTTGGACTTTGAAAAAATCGTTACGGAAATTGCGCCGGAAACGGGTATCCAGATGTCTGAAATCGATGAGTTGGGAGAGCGTGAAATCAGTGAACATTCCGTAATCCTGGCCGAAGATTCCGTGCTTCTTGGAATGATGATCGAGCAATCCCTGAAAAAGGCGGGATACGTGAATATCCGTAAGTTTAATAACGGGAAGGACTGCTGGGATTTCCTTTCCAGCATTAAGAATGACAGTGACCTTTACGAGAAGGCTAGCATTCTCATTACCGATATCGAAATGCCTGAAATGGATGGACACAGGCTGACAAAGCTAGTGAAAGAGGATTCGAGGTTGAAAAAGATTCCGGTAATCATCTTCTCATCCCTGATTAATCCGGAAATGGAGATTAAAGGCAGGAACCTGGGCGCTGACGAGCAGATGTCAAAGCCTGAAATTGGACATCTTGTGGAAGTAATTGACCGTCTTCTTGAGAAGGGAGAATAAGAATGGAAAAATGCGTAGTAAGGCGTGCCATTAAGGAAGCAGGAACGGAAAAAATCATCGGGTACGAGCTGTTCTTTCAAAACGATAGCGACGACCTGTATGCCCAATCCGAAAGCGTGGCGGCGGATACGATTTCAGACTTTTTTATGAATAACAGCCATAAAATTTTCAGGGACAAGAAAATTTTTATCACGTTGACGCCTTCGCTGCTGTTTCGCAATATCGCCAGGGTCTTTGATAAGGACAAGGTTGTGATCCAGATCGAAGATAATCTGATCGTGCATCCGCTGGCGATGCCGATTGTGAAAAAGTATTATAACGAGGGTTATGTCTTTGCAATCAATGACTTTCAGTTTACACCGAAATATTTGAGCTTTCTCGAATATGCCGAATATGTCCGGCTTAAAGTAGGCGAGAATTTATCCGAACAGGAAATCAAGTCGATTGAAAATATTTTGCAGATGGCGAAGGGTTTTAAGAAAAAGTGCGTTGCGACGGATCTGGATACGAAGGGCGCTTATGACCAGGCGCTTGCGCTGGGCATGGATTATCTGGAAGGTGCTTATATTGCAGAAACACTGACGACGAAAGCGGAAAAAATCACTTATATGCAGGGCAACTTCTTCCAGCTCGTGGCGGCTGTAGCGAAGGATGAGCCTGATATGGTTGAGATCGAGGCGATCGTCAGCAGGGATGCCGGCCTTACATATGCGATATTAAAGCTCGTTAATTCAGCGTACTTTGCACTCAGAAGGCGGACCGCATCCATCAGGCAGGCGCTCGTTACCTTAGGAATCGGCCAGCTGCGGCAATGGGTATACATGCTCAGCTTCCGGCAGGACGAATCCGATGGTTCAGAGGAGATGCTGAAGCTTTCATTTTTGCGGGCGAATTTTGCCCGGGACTTATCGCAGTATGTTTCAGATTGCCCGATTACCAAGACAGAAGCCTATATGATGGGGATGTTTTCCACGCTGAATTACATGGTTGACGCACCGCTGGAGGAGCTTTTGGCAGAAATCCCAATTAATGCTGCGATCAAGGATGCGCTGCTTACCGGAGAAGGCGGGGCGGGCAAGCTGTACCAGTTGATTATTTGTTATGAAAACGCTGACTGGAAGAAATGCCGGGTTTTGGCGGACGACCTCGATGTTAAGATTTCAATCCTGTCACAGACTTATATCAACTGTGTGGAGGAAGTCAATAGCATTTGGGATAACCTGACGACTGATTTCCCAAGGCCGGATGAAGATTAAGTATTTTGTAAAAGAGTGTGCAAAGCGGAAGCAGCGGATAACAGGCGCGGCTTCCGCATTAGAGTTTTAAAGAATAGACAGATGGAGGGATCAATGTGGCGATAACGATCGTACTG
>CAJUEB010000194.1 GCA_910585135.1 uncultured Eubacteriales bacterium | reverse complement strand
TTTATAGGAAATTATACAAATAATTTCATGATACCGGTTGCGTTATCTGGGCGGATTCTCGATCGGATGATAAGCAATCCCAAAAACACCGAACTGGCTGTTGCGGGCAAGATTTCCCAGCGGATCATTAGCATGGTAAAAAATGCCCTTTATTTCTCCCGGCTCTCCGCTTTTTCCCTCCTGGATCTCCTGTACCTGCGACTCCAAAAGCAGCCCGGTCTCAACCGAAAGGATCGAATTGGTTTCCGGATCCACAATGCCATGCCCCAATGCGCCAAAAGTCGAATTGGACGGATCGTAATAAGTCAGCGTTCCAATCCCGGCCGTCTTATCCTTCACCCAGATTCCCAGCTTATAAAGATCATCCTCCTCCGACTGAACCGGATCGATTTCGATGCTGAGCGTCTCATTATTTCGTTTGACCTTCAGCCTGATGATATCCCTGATCTCGTTCACCAGCTCCTGCACCTCGTCCGCCCGGTAAACAGGCGTTCCGTTTATTTCTAAAATGACATCACCGATCTGAAGACCGCTCAAAAGTCCGGGATTTACCGTTTCACCGTCCTTTCCTTTAATTTCCTCCAATCCCACGATTAACACGCCTCTAACGTCCATTTTGACGCCTACAGACTGTCCTCCCGGCACGAGTACCTTTTCCGCCACAACGGGTACTGCCGCAGGGCTGTCATCCTCCGAAAACACCTGCCCAATCAATGCAATGGAAAGAAAAAGTCCACATAAAACCAGCGCACCTTTTTTCAGAAATCCCTTCATTTAACCTCCCTAGCTATCAAAGTTTTCAAGGAATTTACCCAGATCTTCTTCCGTTTCAAGCCTTACCCCATCGACGAACAATTGCTGATCCCGCTCCGACAGCAAATCAAAGGGAATTGACGTGATTAGATAAAGCGTTTCCTTGCCGCTTTCATCGCAGATAAATACCTTGACGACTCCGTTTACTTCTTTTATTAGATATGCGTCAACCTCCGGTTCTGTGCCTGACCCTGCATCATTATCCTGCTGCGAATCCTGCTTTGCATCTTCTTTCGAATCCTGTTTTTCATCCGCCTTTGTGCTTTCCTTTTTCTTATCCGCATCGGCAGGCTTTTCCGCATCCACCTGCTGGACGGTATCCTCTGCGGGCGGCTCTTCTCCCTGCCCCTGATAATTGAGCCATATGCCAAAGGTCATGATAAAAACACCCAGGGCTGCTAATATGACCCTGTTCCTCAATTTTTTTCTTCTATCGTCTCTAAACATAATATACTTCACCTCATAACCTATTATTATCAGTATTTTCCTGTTTATACTTCTTTCAAAACATGAAAAAACAGAGCCTTCCCAACGATATCGGGAAAGCTCCGTTTCATGCAAAACGCCCTGCTTCATGCAAAGCACAGGATTCTATTCTTTTGGCATCAATGCTTTTGGCACGGGCATTTTCGATGCCGCAAAAGCGGCTAAAAGCATCGGCAGAAGATACGTCAGCGGAAAGCATAAAAGCAATACAGCCACTACCATCAGCGGCTTTCGTGAAATGTATGCGTAAAGCGCAGCGATTGTGACCGCTACGGCAAACGAGCCGTCCATGCCCGTTACTGCTGCCGCCGCATAACCCAGGCAAAGCCCTGCAAATATAATCGGAAAAATGCTCCCGCCCTTCCAGCCAAAGTTGATGCATATGTTCACCAAAAGCAGCTTTCCGATCGCGGTAAATAATAGCAACACGACGGAACATGACTGCCAGGCATCCATCATCTCGCCCATTTCATGCTCTCCGGAAAACATCGTCAGCGGCAGAAAGTAACCCATGATCGCCACAGCAATGCCGGCAATCAAACAGCTTGCAATCCTATGCGAAAGCAAATGTGCGCTGATCAGGCTTGTTGCCTTGTTGATGCACAGATACAAAAATCCGAAGAAAATACCGGCTGCCAGCAGCAGGATAAACCACTTCCACTGCTGCCACCCGTAGCCATGATGCATATCAAATCTTGGAAGCCCCATCCCCGTGCCTGACAGCCTGCCAAGACCGCTCATCGCCAGCATACCACCTGCAACGCCCATAATGTATAAGAAAATCCGATCCTTTTTGCTCGCCAGCTTTTCCCCGTATTTTTCCTTCCTGCTGTCAGGTTCTACATTGCCAATGATACCAAAAAGCGGTGCGTTGAATATTACGCCCAGCGTAGCCGCAATCCCACTCTCGGCAAGGGCTGCTACTTCATGCCCCTTGTATTTCAGCCGGTCGCCGATGAAACAGCAAAGGCCTGCAATCAGGCCTGACAAACCGGCTTCCGGACCTAATGCCCCGCCAAAGATCAATGGCAGCAATGCCGATACGGCAATAACAGGAAGCCTGTCATACGGATACGAACCTTCCTTTTTAATCCGCCCCATCACCTGCTCCATGTCATCCGGCAAAACACCGTGCTTTTTCTGCCACAGACCAATCAATAACCCGCCTGCAAGGCATACCGCGACATTATAAAACAGTGTATTTTCCAACCCGAGCTTTTGGGGGATAAAATCCCATAGTAAATCGATCCCCGCAGACATAATCGTTAAGACAAGCCAGACCACCGCGCCTGCAAAAGCACCTAATAAAAAAGAAAGCAATCCGAATAATAGTATTTTCCCAAATTTGTTCATAGCGTACTCCAAATATGCTGCGGTGAAATATCGGTAAGACCCAATTTTGCGAAGAAATCAGCAAGGCTGATAGAATTTACTCCGCTTCCAGCAAGAAAATCAGCAAGGCTGATAAAACTGAGCCTGGTCTTACTCCTTAGTATAATACGGTTTCTTCTATTTTGCCAATTATTTTATGCTTCACTTCTTCTATTTTATCAAAATCCATATTTGGAATATAATAGCCCTCCAGCTCATCATGAAGCGCCTTTGCCCGCTCCAAAAGCTTTACTGCCCTGATGATATTTTCCCTGCTGTCCTCCGCAAGGTGCTGGTAAAGTGTTTCATAGAGATCGTCTGTCCGATGCTGCCAGTCAATTTTGATTCTCGTCACATGCTGATCCGCTGTTTCCGGCGAAAAAGCATGATAGGCATTGCAGCTGACAATCGCAAGCCCTGCATCCGGCACAATGATATGCTCCAGCTTCTTTCCTGGATCCATCGGGCAATAAAATTCCTCCACATCATAGCCTGATTCGATGATTTCGTCCGATATTGGCGCTAACAAGGCTTCTGTCCGAAATCCAAGCGGCGATTCGATTAAAATGATTTTATCCATTTTCCCGGCCAATGAATCAAGCGTGCTTTGAATACCCGCAGGGGTAATTGCCCCGGCGAAGGCTTTGCGCTTTGTCCCATAATGGGAAAAAGCACCCGTATTGATCCCGATCTGCTGTCTGTAAGCGCGCACTTTCTCTGGCGGTATCATCACGCCTAACAGCTTTGCCATAAAGTCATACTGCGCTTTTGCAACTTTCAAATATCCGTAAGCAAAATCAAACGATTGTGCGATGTTCTCATTGCAGCTTATGATCTCATCCCTTCTGCCTGCGATGCTTTCTTCGTCCCAAAACGTCCCTAAATTTACGATTTCATCGACAGCACCAGGGTTTTTGGGATCAACGATATGCGGCGCTGTGCCGTCCACCAGCAAGGTAGCGCGGTCTTTCAGCAAAATGCCGTCCAAAGAATTTGGATCCGACGAACACCAGAGAAAATCGACGGACTCCCCCTTCTCGTGAAAATGCCTGCCGACCGCCTTCATCAGCGTAGATTTTCCCACGCCCGGACCGCCTTTGATACAAAAAATTTTTTTTGCTTTCCTTTGCGGTAAAATGTAGTTATAATAAGAATAGAATCCATCGGGAGTATTTCCTCCCGGAAACATATTTCGCAATTGGCCTTTCATACATAACCTCCTTTTTCACTTAGTATGATATGCAGCTTCAGGGGAAGTTTGTTCATGAAAAGGTGCAATGCAGCAATGATTATTTTTGAAATGAGGAAACTGTTATGAAGATCAAGTCAAAAAAACCGAACTTGGGCGTCATTGTAATTCTATATTTGCTGGCCGCATTGTTTCT
>CAJUEB010000193.1 GCA_910585135.1 uncultured Eubacteriales bacterium | reverse complement strand
CTTTGCGGATGCTTTTTAGTGTGCCGATTTCTTCAATGATTCCCGTGAACAAGGGATCACCTCGCTTTCTATGAAAAGATCATCGCCGACG
The DNA here is from genome assembly GCA_910585135.1 of uncultured Eubacteriales bacterium. Lineage (GTDB taxonomy): Bacteria > Bacillota > Clostridia > Peptostreptococcales > Anaerovoracaceae > Lentihominibacter. The sequence goes on along the minus strand of CAJUEB010000193.1, from coordinate 3,981 downwards.
CGTTCGATCGTTTGCGGTTTCAGGCGGAATGCCTGGTCTGGAATGGATACGCCGTCGCCCCTGACAGGTGAGGGTGCTGCCAGCCCGCCGAAAATTTTCGGCGCGATATAGGTTTGCACCCTGTTGACGATACCTGTATGCAGGGCTGACCAGTTGAGCTGGCCGCCGCCTTCCAGAAGTATGCTGTCGATCTTTTTTTCGCCCAGTGCGTCCATCAGCGCATCCAGGTCGATGTGTGCGTTTTCTTTTGGCAAGTGCATGATCTGACAGCCTGCATCAAGGAGTGACTTTTCTTTTTCCGGATCGCTGCATCCCGTGGCGATGATGGTTTGGTATGTTGCAGCCGTGCGGATAATTTGGGAATCTGTTGGGATTCGTAGATTCGTGTCGCAGATAATGCGGATGGGATCGCTGCCTTGCGGCAGTCTACAGGTGAGCAGGGGATCATCCTCCAATACTGTGCCGATGCCAACCATGATCCCCATGTAGCGGTTTCTGTCCTGGTGCACTTTCTGGCGCGCGGCCTCGCCCGTGACCCATTTGGATGCGCCTGTTACGGTAGCGATCTTGCCGTCCATGGTCATGGCATATTTCATCACCACATAAGGTCGTTTCGTCTTAATATAATGAAAAAAGACGTAATTGATCTGGTCGCATTCGTCCCGTAATACATTTTCATGCACCTGGATGTTATGCTGTTTTAATATTTCGATGCCTTTGCCAGCGACGAGGGCATTAGGATCGGGTGAGCCGACGATCACGCATCTGATGCCCGCATCGATGATGGCGTCGGTACATGGCGGCTGCTTTCCATGATGGCAGCAAGGCTCAAGGGTCACGTACAGATCTGCGCCACGAGGGTCTTGCGTGCAGCTTTTCAAGGCAGCCCGTTCCGCATGCAGATCTCCGTAGCGCGCATGGTATCCTTCGCCGATTATTTTGCCGTCTTTGACGATGACTGCGCCGACCATGGGATTTGGGTTTGTATGGCCGCAGCCTTGTTTCGCCAGCTCGATCGCCCGTTTCATATAGTGTGTGTCGATCATTTGATTGCCTCCAAAGAAAAAACCTGAACAGATAAAGTTCAGGGCAGGTTGTTTCAACATGAAATATTATGATATATGCATCCGTGAAACCATCCTCCATCGCAGACTTGCGATTGAGGCGAAAAAAAACCTGAAACAAAAATTTGTTCCAGGGCTGATGATATACAAATAAAATCAGTTTGCATCTTCTTTCATCCAGACTGTACTGTCGGTTTTGGAATTTCACCAAATCATGCGCTTTCGCGCTCGCGGACTTTACCGCCGGTCGGGAATTTCACCCTGCCCTGAAGATTATGATATTCAATTCACTAATATACTAGACGCTTTCAGTAATTTTGTCAAGGTGAAAAAATGAAAAAAGCAAATGAAAAAAATGCTAATATTCATATCAACGCAGCAATGCTTTTCGGGGCGGCGCGGGCGTAAACCAGCTTTGTTCGTCGCCAATTGCTTTCGGAGAGGATGAGGTATGAATAAACGCATCTGATAAAGTATATAATAAATAAAAAAACAATTGACATCCCGGAAAAATGTGTTAATATTAAAGTATACAAAAAAGGTACACAATAATAATGCAATGTCATAAGGAGGGTAAAAAATGAAATTTTATGTATGTGAACATTGTGGTAATAAGATTACATTTGTAGAGGATAAGGGTGTTCCGGTAATGTGCTGTGGACAGAAGATGACGGAACTCGTTCCGAATACGACAGATGCAGCGCAGGAAAAGCACGTTCCTGTCGTAGAGCAGGACGGGGATAAGATTATTGTTAAAGTAAGCTCCGTTGCACACCCGATGCAGGAAGAGCATTCGATCCAGTGGATCGCGGTAGAGACGGATAAAGGCAGCCAGATCAAATACTTGAAGCCGGAGGACAAGCCGGAAGCAGAATTTAATATTGCAGGTGAAAAGCTGACAGCGGTATATGAATACTGCAATCTCCACGGACTTTGGAAGGCGTAGGGAACAACTGATTGGAGGAACGTTAAAGTGGCAGTAAGATTGAACGAGGACGAAACGCTTGTGAATACCATCAGGGAAGGCCTTCGGCAAAAGAATGGCTATTGCCCGTGCCGTTTGGAAATGACAGAGGAGAATAAGTGTATCTGCGAGGAATTTAAGGCGCAGATTGCCGATCCTGATTTTGAGGGTTATTGTCATTGTATGCTGTACTATAAATCAAAGGATTGATGATAAATTGAGATATCTTTTTCCAGCCTCTTGATTTTTCATGATTGTGGTGTTAGTATGGTTAGAACAGTATATTGCTTTCATAAATTTGCCTAATTTTTTTAGGCAAATTTTTAATGGCAAAACAGGAAACCGGTATTGCTGCGTTAGAGAATGAAAAGGGTGAATTTATGATAGAAAACGATGGAAACATGATGGAAAACGTCGAAAAGGACAAAAAAACGCACCATATGAACAAAATGGGGGAAATGCCCATTGGCAAGCTGATTTTTAATATGTCCTGGCCGGCGATATTGTCGATGCTGATTCAGGCCTTTTACAATGTAGTGGACAGTTTTTTTGTTTCGCAGATCGGGGAAGCCGCCCTGGCTGCGGTCACATACATATTCCCGATCCAAATGCTGATGATTTCAGTGGGGGTAGGGACCGGCGTCGGCGTCAATTCACTGATTTCAAGAAGGCTCGGCGCGCGCAAGACGGAGGAAGCAAGCATGGCGGCAAGCCATGGGTATCGATTATCCTTCTTCAACTGGCTGTTCTTTTTGCTGATCGGGATTTTCCTTTCGAGACCGATCATGGAGCTTATGTCGGATACCCCGTATATCGTGGATAACGGGATTATCTATATGCGGATTATTACCATATTTTCTCTATTTATCATGGTTCAGATATCCGCAGAAAAAATCCTGCAAGCGACAGGCAATATGATGTTGCCGATGATATGCAGCCTTTTAGGCGCATTTGTTAATATCGTATTAGATCCGATGCTTATATTTGGCATTGGGCCGTTTCCGGAAATGGGCGTGACGGGGGCTGCGATCGCTACCGTGATCGGACAACTGCTTTCTATGGTAGTGGGGCAGATCCTGCTGTTTAAAGGAACGCATTCCGTGCAGGTAAAGCTGCGAGGCTGGAAATTTGATAAAGGAATCATAAAGGATATCTATGCTGTCGGGGCGCCGGCCATCCTGATGCAGTCTATCGCTTCAGTCATGCAGTTTGGCATGAACTTTATTTTGGGCGGGATCAATGAAACGGCAGTTGCGGTGCTGGGCGTATACGGACGTCTTCAGTCTTTTATCTTCATGCCGGTATTCGGGATCAACCAGGGCGTGCTTCCGATCATGGGATATAATTATGGAGCAAAAAACAGAAAGCGTTTGATGGAGACTTTCAAGAAAGGATTTGTCATCGCGTTTGTCATCATGGCAGCGGGTCTTTGCATTTTCCAGCTATTCCCGCAGCAGCTGCTCATGATATTTAATTCGCAAAACAGTCAGAGTATTTACGATATCGGGATTCCTGCCCTCAGAACCATCAGCCTTTGTTTCCTGCCTGCATCCTTTGGCATTATGTCTTCGTCTATTTTCCAAGCGATCGGGCATGGCTTTATGAGCCTTTGGGGTTCTCTTCTGCGGCAGCTTGTAGGAATCCTTCCGCTGGCATGGATTCTGGCGCGCATATCCGGCTTGGATTTAGTATGGTATTCCTTCCCGTTGGCGGAAATCATCGGAACGGTGTATTTTGCAGCGGCATTAAGATATGTTTACAAAAAAGAAATCAGGCGGCTAGACGAGGTTATATAGCTTGTGCGGCGGCTGTTCGGGTGAAGCTGTATCATTTGTGCAGCAGCCGTTTTGGCGAGGCTGCATGGCTTGTGCAGCTGATGTCTGATTGCTTGCTATTTGGCAATCGCCTGATGTAGATCAGTTATTGGGGATAGAGGATGCGGATCGGTTCTTC
>CAJUEB010000192.1 GCA_910585135.1 uncultured Eubacteriales bacterium | reverse complement strand
TGTTTATATTACCAGACGCCGCCCCACTTTGTCAACTCCTTTTTTTACTTTTTTTATTTTTAATCCATATTTGGCAATTTAACGCGCGTATAGCAAGGTGCTGATTTGGAAACAATATGTTTCACGGGAGGTGAATTGTTTGACAATAATTTTCATACGAACCATAATTCTATATTTTATCGCGCTATTCGTCATACGGATTATGGGAAAAGCAGAGCTTTCTAAAATGTCTCCATTTCAATTGATTGTTATTTTTATGATTGCCGAACTTGCGTCAATACCGATCGAAGCTCCAGATGTATCCATGATAACTGGCGTTACCGCCATATTTACGCTGATGTTCCTGCAAGTGCTGATTTCGGCCTTATCGCTAAAAAGCGAAAAATTAAAGAACTTTTTTAGCGGAAAGCCTAGTGTGCTGATCGACAAAGGGCAAATTAATCAAAAGGAGCTAAAGCGGCTGCGCATCACTATAAACGATTTGATGGAACAGCTGCGAATCGGCAATGCCGCTTCTATTTCGGAAGTCGAGTACGCCATCATGGAATCCAATGGAGAACTTTCCATTATACAAAAAGCAAGTAACAAACCCTTGACTGCGGAGGATATGTCTATCGAAAAACCACGGGAAATCATGCCCGTCGTATTTATTTCCGATGGCATCATGTACCGAAAAAATGTGGCTCAGGCTGAATGGACAGAGAAACAGCTTACCGATAAACTGTCCTCGCTGGGGATTTCCGATTATAAAAATGTCTTTTTGGCCTTCTGCGATGGAAATTCCAAGCTCCATGTATTTATGTCTGATTCAGAGAAGGTTTTGGCCAAAGAGGTCACTTCCGTTACGGAGGTGGGTTCATGAAAAATTTAATCATTTCGATTGCATGCCTTCTGGTTTTGATTATCCCTTGGGGCATATATGGCAAATATTCATCTGATACCATCGAAGATTACAAAGCCATTATCACGGAGCAGGTCATACCGTCCATTGAATCTGGCCGCTGGGCAGAGGCAGAAAAAAGCTTCAGCGCCTTATCAGCAGACTGGGACCGTTATAAGATGATATCCGCTTATTTTATCAACACCAATACGGTGAATGAAGCGGACGGTTTTATCGCCAAAGCACATTATTATATTAAACTCCATGATGCGCCCAATGCATCTGCCGAATCGGCATACCTGATGTACCAACTGGAATTTCTCCATGAAAACGAGCTGCCCACTATGGAAAATATCTTTTAACGAGTTCCATTGGTATATCATTGGGTTATATCATGACTTTGCGATATCATTACCCAATGAAAGCATTGCCAGATTATTTCGTTGTTAAAGAAATGCATTATTAAATTAAAGCGTACCTAATGAATTTTTTATTAAAGCATTGCAGAATATTTGCCGCACTTGTCCCCAAAGCATCCACGTTTTACACCATCGGATTCAACTGTGGTCACATGGCAGCAATTGCTGCATCCATTGCACTGGTGTTCCGTTAATTCCAGATCGAGCAGACCCGCTTCAAAACCATTGAAGCGGGTTTTAAGAACGTTTTTTTCTTTCGCAAGCAGAGCTGCGCCGAATGCGCCCATGACCTTATGCTCCGCAGGCACAAAAATTTCATAGTCAAGAATCTCTTCAAAGGCTTTTTTCATCCCTCGATTGGCTGCAACACCGCCCTGAAAACAAATTTTCGGTTCTATTTTCTTTCCTTTCGCCACATTGGACATGTAAGTAACTGCCAGGGCATGGCACATACCAGCCATCAGCTCGTCCTCCCGCACGCCCATCTGCTGTTTGTGTATAATATCGGACTCTGCAAAGACGGCGCACCTTCCCGCAATGGCAGCATGATGTTCAGCTTCGGCAGCCATATCACCCATTTCTTCGATACTGACGCCCATGCGCCCCGCCTGCCTGTCAAGAAAAGAGCCTGTTCCGGCAGCACATACGGTGTTCATAGCAAAATCTGAAACCATTCCATCCTCCATGATAATGATTTTGGAGTCCTGCCCGCCAATCTCAATGACGGTGCGTATCTGGGGATCGATATGCGCCACGGCCCTGCCATGGGCGGTAATCTCGTTTTTTATCACGTCGCCGCCCGCTATGGCCGCGCCCAGATGCCTTCCGCTTCCAGTAACGCCAACGCCGCCGACCTCTTCTGAACGATATTCCTGTCCCAGCCTGCGTAAGCCCTCCTTGACAGCCTCCATCGGCCTGCTTTTCGTCCTGAGGTATTGCGATTCCTTTATTTCTCCATGTTCATCGATCAACACCAAATCGGTGCTGATCGAGCCGATGTCTATTCCTAACCAATACATTCTTTCTCCTTTCCAACATATCGACAAACGCCTCAATCCTGGTCTCGTATCCGGCTTCTCCGCTCATCTCGTCATAGATTAGATGCAGGATACGGTAATTTTTTTCCTTCTGAAGCTTTTCACAAAATGCTTTTGTCACGATTTCCGGCATACAGCCTGCCGGCATGATCTTGATGATCCCATCGCAGGACTTCTCCCTTAAAATTTTAGCGATCGTTTCCCTGCCATAGCCGCCGACAGTATCTGCAAGGCCTGCACCCGGCAAAAATAGCCTGCGGACTTTATCGGAAACCAGGGAATCCATCAAGGTATATTTGATCCACCAGGAAATATCGATATGGCGTTTCACGCTGCACCCCAGTTTCATCAGCTTCTCCTCCAGCCTGCCATTTGCCGCCGCCTCGACGGACGTGTAGATTTCGCCCACCACCAGTACCTTAACCGGATCTGCGCCTTTTTTTCTTTTCAAAATATCCAGCATTTTTTCCGCCTCCCGGATCAGGGCAAAACATTCCCGGAACGATCCTGCACATTTCAATTTTTCATCCGTTTCATGCAAAAGCTTCACCGCCTCATACGGTTCTGCCAAATATCCGGCTCTTTCGGAAGCCCGTTTACGAAGCCGGTCCATTTTAAAAATCAAGCGTACACCCATCGCCATTCCTTTTACAAATTTTCGCCGGGAAATACAGGTTTCCTCCGTCAAGAGCCTTAACCTTCTGGTCAGTTCTCCCAGCCCGATCGTGGAAATCGAATCGATAAGCACCCACTGGTATTGACAGCCTGCCTTTTGCAGAGTTTCCTTGAGCAGCTCCCCGTATTCGCCTAACCTGCACGGACCGCAGGTAGCGACCATAATTGCCGTATCAGCGCCCGCATCGTAAGCCGCCTTTAAATTGCCCGCCATGAACTTAAATGGCAGGCACATTTCTTCCGGTGAAATTTTGATGCCCTGCTCCAGTGTCGTTTTCCCATTATCCGGCGGAACGATATGCGGAATTTCGAGATAAGAAAAAAGCTGTGCTGCTGCGATAGCCGCAGGTCCCAGATGTGGAAAAGCAGCGATCATGATGCGCGCCTCTTTTCCAGGAGATCTGCAAAAGCCTCGATTCTCGTCTCAAATCCGGCCTCCCCCCTGTGTTCATCCAGCTTTAACACCAGGATCGGAATCCCTTTCACATATTGCTTCAACATTTCCACGATAAAAGCATCCGGACCGCAGGAAAATGACGATAAATAGATCATTCCATCGACATCGTCCTGCAAATGCAGCGCAACACCTAAAACCCTGATGAATGCTTCCCAAAAAGGCTCTTTGATCAGCGGAAGCGATGCGACTGCCGCTTCCCGCTCCTTCTGGCTTACTTCCCTGCCGATAACCGCCTCGATTCCCAGCTCGTCCAGCTTTCGCATAATATCCCCATTGGCAAATCGATCAAAGACATTATAGCAATGGCCTGCCAGGAGCACCTTGCTTACATTTGGCAGGAGGATCTCGCCTTCCTTGGGAACAGACGGGATGAATTCCCACGCCGGTTCTACATGGATATTATAGGTTCCGGCTGCGATCTTTTCCTGCTGCGCATAGGCGGCGGCAAAATTCTTCTGAAAGCGTTGTTTGTCCATTCCCAGTTTTTTGCACATATGCCACAGTGCTTTTCCCGTTTTTTTCTTATCATGAAGATACAACGGTTCTGTCACGATAAGACCGTCACCGCCGGCTCGCGCTGTCGATAATTCCGGTACGCCCAACAGCTTAGGACACAGCCATTTTCCCCTGATGTCTTTCATGATCCTGAAAATCAGCACATGGTCGCACCGCTCCCTGAGCCGCTCCACTTGCCCGCTAAAAAGCTTCATCGGAAAACA
>CAJUEB010000191.1 GCA_910585135.1 uncultured Eubacteriales bacterium | reverse complement strand
CTGCCCAATGCGGAGATCATGATTCATCAGCCCCTCGGTGGCGTGAAAGGGCAGGCAGAGGACATTAAGATTCATGCGGAATGGATTTTGAAAACAAGGGAAAAACTAAATAAGATTTTAAGCGCGAATACCGGGCAGTCCCTGGAGATTATCGCCAGGGATACTGACCGGGATAATTTCATGTCGGCGGATGAAGCCATGGAATACGGGCTGATCGACAAGGTGATTAAGGACAGGTAAGAGGGGGAAATTTATGAATAAATATGATGAAAACAATGAGCTGAGATGCTCTTTTTGCGGCAAACCGCAGAGCCAGGTCACAAGGCTCATAAGCGGTTCGGGCGTATATATCTGCAATGAATGCGTTGCCGTATGCCAGGATATCATCGCCTCGGAGGAACGCAAGCTGAAAGATGGCACGATCATCGCAGATGAATCGGAACGCTTGCCGAAGCCGAAGGAGATTTTTGATATCCTGTCAGAATACGTGATCGGACAGGATGATGCCAAGAAAGCTTTGGCAGTAGCCGTATATAACCATTACAAGCGGATCAGCGGTGCTTCTGAGGATGATGTTGAGATACAGAAGAGCAATATCGTCATGGTAGGACCGACCGGGTCGGGAAAGACGCTTTTAGCGCAGACCCTGGCGAGGATTTTGAACGTACCGTTCGCTATTGCGGATGCTACGGCGCTTACAGAAGCGGGATATGTAGGGGAGGATGTAGAGAATATTCTTCTCAAGCTGATTCAGGCGGCTGACTACGATATCGAAAAAGCGCAGCGCGGCATCATCTATGTCGATGAAATCGATAAGATTTCCCGAAAATCTGAAAATCCGTCCATTACCAGGGACGTCAGCGGGGAAGGCGTGCAACAGGCGCTCCTGAAAATTTTGGAAGGAACGGTCGCCAACGTTCCGCCGCAGGGCGGGAGGAAGCATCCGCACCAGGATTTCCTTCAGTTTGATACGACCAATGTACTGTTTATCTGCGGCGGCGCTTTCGATGGATTGGATAAGGTGATCCAGCGCAGGATCGGTGAGAAAACCATCGGTTTCAACTCCGATGTGAAAAGCAATAAACTGGAAAAGGCTGAGCTGCTCAAGAACGTACAGCCGGAAGATTTGCTGAAATACGGCCTCATTCCTGAATTCGTGGGCAGGCTGCCTGTGCTGGTGAGCCTGGAAGAACTTTCACGGGAAGCGCTGATCGACATCATCACGAAGCCGAAGAATGCGCTAATCAAGCAGTATAAGAAGCTTTTCGCTATGGATGATGTTGAGCTTGAGATTCGCGAGGATGCGATAGAGGCTGTTGCGGAACAAGCGCTTGCAAGGAAGACGGGCGCCAGGGGCCTTAGGGGCATCATGGAGAAGCTCATGACGAATATCATGTATGAGCTGCCGTCCAGGGACGACGTAGGCAAGTGCATCATTACAAGAGAAACTGTGGAAACGGAAAAAGATCCGGAATTGATATTGGCTGAACCAAAACGCATGATAGCGGAGGATACTACAGCAGAAACGGCGTGAGCAAATGGAAGGGGCGGCTTTTGTAAGTCGCCCCGTTTTTATCAATACGTTAAGGAGGCAATGTATGGAAGACAATAAAAAACAGCCTGTCGCTATTGAGATAGAGGATATAGAGAAGATCGAGGAAATCAGTGAGATCGAAGAAGATGGAACGATGGAGCTGCCGATGATCCCCTTGCGCGGGTTGACGGTATTTCCGAATATGGTGCTTCACTTTGATATCGGAAGGGAGAAGTCCATCAATGCGCTTGAGAAGGCGATGATTACCGGGCAGCATATTTTCCTGGCGTCCCAGAAGGACGATAATACCGACCTGCCGACGCCTGAGGATTTTTATCATATCGGGACGATCGGCAAAATCAAACAGATGCTGAAGCTGCCGGGCGATTCCATCCGCGTTTTGGTGGAGGGCGTGTGCCGGGGAAGCATTGAAGAGATGGTTTTAGAAGTACCGTATTTTCGCTGCAAGGTGAAACGGATCGAGGATGACGAAGTGACAGAGGATGCGGAAGCGGAAGCTTTGATGCGGACGATTCTCTCTAATTTCGATGAATATATCGACATCAACCAAAATCTCGCCCCTGAGATTTTCGCCACGGTTGTGACGATCGAGTCGCCGGGCAGAATGGCGGATATGATCGCATCCCACATGGAGATTAAGCTGGAGGATAAGCAGGCAATCCTGGAAACGCTCGACCCGAAAGAACGGCTGGAAAAGCTGAATGAATTTTTGATTAAAGAAATTGAAATCCTCAATATTGAGCAGGATATCTCCACCAAGGTGAAATCACAGATCAATAAGAACCAGCGGGAATACTATCTGCGCGAACAGATGCGCGCGATCCAGGAGGAACTGGGCGTTTCTGAGGACATTGAAGATGAGATCGTAACGTTCCAGGAAAAGCTGGAAGCATTGAAGCTGGAAGAGAAGACGAGGGAAAAGGTTGAAAAGGAAATCAAGCGTTTTTCCAAGATGCAGTCCTCTTCTGCGGAGGCGACGGTGAGCCGCAATTATATTGAAACGATCCTGGCGCTGCCGTGGAACACGGAAAGCGAAGATAATATCGACTTGAACAAGGCGGAGGAAATCTTAAACGAGGATCATTATGGACTCGATAAAGTAAAGGAACGGGTACTGGAATATCTGGCGGTCATTCAGCTCTCAGAAAGCCTGAAGGGTCCGATTCTCTGCCTGGTTGGACCTCCGGGCGTCGGCAAAACCTCCATCGCCAAGAGCGTGGCAAGGTCGATCGGCCGGGAATTTGTACGGATGTCGCTCGGCGGCGTGCGGGATGAAGCGGAGATCAGGGGCCACAGGAGAACGTATATCGGTGCGATTCCGGGCAGGATCATCAGCGCCATAAAGGATAGCGGAACGAAGAACCCGGTCTTCCTCTTTGACGAAGTAGATAAAATCGGGGCGGATTACAAAGGCGATCCGGCTTCTGCCCTGCTGGAGGTATTAGACCCGGAGCAGAACAAGGACTTTACCGACCACTATCTGGAAGTCCCGTTTGACCTTTCGAAGGTGATGTTCATTACGACAGCCAATACTACTGATACGATCCCAAGGCCGCTTCTTGATAGGATGGAAGTCATTGAGGTTAGCGGATATACAGAGGAGGAAAAGGTCAATATTGCGACCAAATATCTCGTGCCAAAGCAGATCAAGGAAAATGGCCTGTCGGCGAAAAATATTTCTTTTACCGAGCAGGGCGTCAGAACGCTCATCAATTATTACACCCGGGAATCCGGCGTGAGAAACCTGGAGCGGGAGGTCGGCAACGTTTGCCGGAAGGTAGCCAGAAACGTAGTCTGTGGCAAAACACAGAAGGTCAGCGTATCGGGCAAGAAGGTGCAGGAGTTTTTAGGAAAAAAGAAATATAGATTTGATATCATCAAGGGTGAAACGGAAATCGGCGTAACGACAGGTCTTGCGTGGACGATCGTCGGCGGGGATACACTCTTTATTGAAACCACAGCAGTTCCGGGAAGCGGCAAGCTCGTCCTTACGGGGCAGCTTGGCGATGTGATGCAGGAGTCTGCGAAGGCTGGCATCAGCTATATCCGTTCTGTCGCCCATAAGCTGAAAATAGAAGAGGATTTCTATAAAAAATATGACCTTCATATTCACATTCCGGAAGGTGCGACGCCAAAAGATGGTCCGTCTGCTGGCGTGACCATGTGTACGGCCATTATTTCCACGCTGACGAATACGCCTGTCCGTAAGGACGTGGCGATGACGGGGGAAATCACCCTGCGGGGAAAAGTGCTGCCGGTAGGAGGCATCCGGGAAAAGGTGCTGGCTGCGCATAGAGCCGGGATCAGGAAGGTGCTGCTGCCGAAGGACAACGATGCGGACATCCAGGATATTCCGGAAGCGGTTCGGGAAGAGATGGAATTCGTGCTGATCAAGAATGCGAATGATGCGCTAAAGCACGTTCTGGTAAAGGATACAAAACATGCACATTAAAAAATCAGATCTGGAGGCGATCGCGGTAAAACCGCAGCAATATCCGCCTGCAACGTTAAAAGAGATCGCATTTGCCGGCAGATCCAATGTCGGCAAATCATCCCTGCTCAATTTGATCACAGGGCGCAAGAAGCTGGCGCATGTCAGCGGAAGCCCGGGCAAGACGCGGACGATCAATTTTTAC
>CAJUEB010000190.1 GCA_910585135.1 uncultured Eubacteriales bacterium | reverse complement strand
GACCCTCTGCTTGTAAGGCAGATGCTCTCCCAGCTGAGCTAAGCGCCCACATTATATATTACCTTCTCGGCACATTTATAAACTATACAGCAGACATTCCTTTCTGTCAAGTCTTTTTTTCGATTTATTTCGTATTTTATGATGTATATTTGATAATATTCCAATTTATTCTAGTCGAATTGAAGCTTAAAAGATTACAGAAAGGAAACAGAAAAAAGGAACAGATCAGCCAAAAAATCTACAAAAGGACAAATCAAAAACAAAAAAGCCAAAATCGAAGAATTCAAGGATTCTACTTAAAAACGCACTCACTGCAATTCACTGTTGCTTTCGGACACAGCCCAGACCGACCCAAAAGCAATACTTTCTTGAAAAACAGTCAGGACAGGTTTAACCACAGCGATTCTCTCAAAAAAGCCAAAGTAAATCCAGAAGCAATGATTCTCTGAAAAAAAAGTCCGAACAAAACCGAAAAAAAGCGATTCTCTCAAAAAACAAAAAAGCTCAAATCGTAGAGAATATCATCAAAAATGTAAGGAAAAATAGCGACAATACGCATGATATTACAGCATTTTCTCTATACTGTCCCTATCGTTTCTCTATGGTTTATAAAAATAGCTAATTTCAGAGAAAAAAGACGCCTTTTTTCTCTCATATCCAGCAAAATCGCCCCGACATAGAGAAACGCCTTTTCCTTTACACAAGATCACAAAGAAATGTCCCACCTTTACGCAAGATCATAACAGGAACCCCCTAAAATTCTCTTAAAAAACGATTTATTGAAAAATCAAGAGAAAATAAGCGCTGTGCCTATGCGTCTCCCGGCTGAACCCATCTACAACCCAGATGCAGGCAAGCCAATCAAACCAGCCAGTCAAATGCATACAGCTAAACGCTTTCCTTCAATGTCAATTCATTGCCCCTTTGTCTCTTTATCACTTTAACTCACAGCGCTCTATCAACATGCCCTTTCAACACGCCCTACCAATGCGCCCTACCAACGCTCCTTCAACGAACCCTGCCAACGCTCCTTCAACGCGCCTTTCAATCCCTTCACCTGCAAGCCTCTCGCCGTTCCAGCGCCCTTTCGGGCCTGCGGCATCGCCATCCTACCGCCACAGCTCATCACAGCTTTTCTAAAACAATTTTGCGCCCGGATACCTCCGCGCTGCCCGAGGTAACATTGGCCAAAAGAGCGATGATACTCTCTTCATGTTCCGGCAAGGTAAGCAATTCGAACCCCACCTTATCGGTATATTGAAGATCCTTTATGAGAAAAGCGGGGGCAGTATTAGATCGAGCATTGCCATTCGCACTGATATTCCCATTCGCTTTCCCATCCGCATTGGCATTCGCGTCAAGACTCACGTTGCTCTTGGAATGATGCTTTGCATTGGCATCGTTAGCCGCAGCTTTTCGCACATTGGAACGTTCAAGCTTCACCGACTCTGCGCCTGCATTAACATCCCCGCCTGCCCCGAAGCCCCCAAGCTCTGCCGCCGCCATATTTTGCATCTTTGACAGATATGTATAATCCACCTTTACATACATGGAGCAGACCTCTCCCACACTGCATACTCCGGCGGCATCTAGCCCAAGCTTGGCACTGCTGGTATATGCCCGCACAAGACCTCCCGTCCCCAGCTTGATCCCGCCAAAATACCTGGTAACAACGATCGCCACATTCGTTATGCCCTCATTGACCAGCATCTGGACTATCGGAGCACCCGAAGTTCCCTGCGGCTCGCCGTCATCGCTGGCCCACTGGATCTGGAATTTATCGCCGATTACCATTGCCGGCACATTATGGGTCGCATCCCTATGTTTTTTCCTGATAGACGCAATGAAAGCATCGGCTTCTTCCTTTGACTCTGCCGGCTTCACATAGGCGATAAATTTTGATTTTTCGATTATCTGCGTAGCTTCCGCCTCCCGGCGGACTGTTTTATAAAGCTCCATATTGACCATACCTTCCGAAATCCTCAGCCGTGAACCGGCCGCAAAGCAATGTCCCTTCCGCCGTATGCTCCATGGATATGATCTCAGCATTTTCACACAGATACGATGTGATCGCACCCTTATCATAAGGAATCAACAGCTTGGCATACACCCTGCCGCCAAATATCTTCTCCCTGATCTTTGCAATCAAAACATCCATGTTTTCCCCGGTTTTGGCCGACACATACACTGCATCACTGCCGCTGACGTCCAGCGGCTTTTCCGAAGCGATATCCATCTTATTGTAGACCATAATCCGTTCCTTGCCTGCCGCGCCGATCTGAGCGATCACTCGATTTGTCACCTCGATTTGAAAGTCCCGCTCCTCGTAAGCGCCATCCACAATATGAACCAAAAGATCGGCATCCTTTACTTCATTTAACGTAGACTTAAATGCCTCCACAAGCCCATGGGGCAGCTTGCTGACAAAGCCCACCGTATCGATCAGGATGAATTCGACTCCGGCTTCCAGGAAAATCCGCCGGTGCTGTGTATCCAGCGTAGCAAAGAGCATGTCCTGCGACTTTACCGTTTTATCCTCCCGGCAGGTCTGTGAAAGCAGCCAGTTCATAATCGCCGATTTCCCAGAATTGGTATAACCCAGCAAGGCCACCACTGGAATGCCTGACTTCTCACGCCCTGCGCTTTGCACGGATCTGTTCCGCTCGATCCGCTTCAATTCCGCTTTAATGTCATCGATCCTGCCCGCGATATGCCGCCTGTCAGTCTCCAGCTTTTTCTCACCTGGCCCTCTTGTACCAATGCCGCCGCCAAGACGCGACAAAGCCTTGCCAAAGCCTGTGAGCCGCGGCATCCTGTATTGCAGCTGCGCCAGCTCGACCTGAAGTTTTCCTTCCCTGGAAGTCGCCCGGCTTGCAAAGATATCCAAGATGAGGATCGTCCTGTCGATCACCCGCACTCCCGTCGCTTCTTCCAAATTTCGCAGTTGTACCCCGGACAGCTCGTCGTTAAAGATGACCGTATCAATCTCCATATTCCCGCACAGCTCCGCAAGCTCATCCACCTTGCCCTTTCCAATTAGGGTGGCAGTATTCGGTTTTTCAAGCGACTGCACAAGACGGCCTGCGACCTCTACTCCGGCAGCTTCCGCCAGCCCGGAAAGCTCATCCATGGAATGGGAAATATCTTCCTTCGTTTGAAGCCCCACCAGAATCGCCCGGTACGCTTCCTCCCTTATAATTTCATTGTTTTCATTAAATCTAACCATATCATTTTTATTTTATCACATTTTTCTGCCCGTGACACCTAAATATCTTTGTCTAATTCGTAACGTCTAAATATCTTCGTCTAGTCCGCATCATCGAAAGATATTCGTCTAGTCCGTGACATCTAAAATATCTTCTTTCGGAACTTCCACATAGCTGTCCGGCACATCGCCCAGGATAACAGCCTCCGCAATCAGTATCGTATTAGAGGTACAGAAGGTCCGGGAGGAAAACGGGGCAAGCACTTTGATGCGGCATCCCAACTCGATATAAATCTTATATTTTGTCTGATTAATTCCCTGCGTTTCAAATTCCGTCCGAAAATCCATCGAGGAAACGCTCATCGGCGTTATGGCAATTTCCACGCTAGGGCCTGTCTGGGAAAAAATTTGACTTCCAAGCAGCGACCCCACAGGCACTTCGTAGCATTCCTTTTCCATCTGCTGAAAGGCTTCCTGCAAATTCATGGAAAGCTGGGACATCAGAATATTGATCTCAATGGAATCCGCCTGTACCAATTCCATCCTGCCGTCCTCTCCTTTTTGTACGGAAAAAAGGCTTTCCCGTTCCTGTTTCTCCTGAAACTGCTTTGCCAATGCCTTGTTGACGGTTCTGGAAACGATTACCTCTGCCCGCATTTTTGACACGCCTTCAAGATTCGGCTCTATCAAAAGTTTTGCCACCAGAAAAAAGCCTATACATAATAACAGCCCCAGGACAACAAGCGTCATCAGGACTTTCCAGGCAGTACTGCGCCTATGTACCCCGCTCCTTCCCATATGCCCCTCCAAAAAACAGAATTCCTGCTTTACATAATATGCAAAGCAGGAACATTGTGTTCGCGGTTTCATCATAGGCTGGTCTGCCGTATTTCGCTATATTTCTCCATATGCTGCTACATTTCCATCTTGCCCAGTTCTTCCTTGAACTTGGAATTGATAATCTTGATCCTCGTTCCCTTCATGCCCAGCGAACGCGACTCGATTA
>CAJUEB010000189.1 GCA_910585135.1 uncultured Eubacteriales bacterium | reverse complement strand
CCTATACATATCTGACTATGCGGGCGATGCGGGATTTATATGGTGCGGATACGAAGCTCTATTTCATTACGGGAACGGATTCCTTTTTGAAAATAGAGACATGGAAGAACGCCGAGGAACTCTTATCCAATTATGCCTATATTGTCGGGGTAAGGCCCGGTTACAGGCAGGAGGAGCTTGAAGCTTGCATAGACAGGATAACGCGCCATTATCATACGGAAGTGAAAAACATCGCCAATATACAGGTAGATGTATCGTCTACCGAAATCAGGAAATTGCTGGAAGCAGGAGGAAAGGCAGCAGCGCTGATTCCTGCCGGTGTGGAAAGGTATATCAAGGCCCATGGACTTTACAGATAACAGGGACGCTGTGGGAAGATATGATGCGGTCAAGGCACAGATCAAAACATATATTGAAAATAATTTGACAGCGCATCGCCTGCGGCATACGTATTCCGTCGCAGAGGAAGCAAAAAAACTGGCCGGGCGGTACGATGGGGATGCTGAAAAGGCAGAGCTGGCGGCGCTTTTTCACGATATGTTCCGCAGTGCGCCTGTCGCAGTTTTAAACAGGTACGTGAAACAGTTTGGTTTATCTAAGGAGCTTATGGACAGACCGAATTTGTCCCACGGAAAGATCGCCGCTGTGGCCATGGAACACGATTATCATATCGATGATATGGATCTGATCAATGCGGTATCCTTTCATACGACGGGCAGGGCAGGGATGTCGAAGCTGGAAAAAATTATTTTCCTCGCGGATGCCATAGAGCCGCTCAGGCAGTATCCGGCGGCAGCGGAAATCAGGAAACTGGCGTACATTGATTTAGACCGGGCGTGCATCAGCTCCCTGAACGGAACGATCGGTTATCTTAAGGAACGGGGCGAATACCTCGATCCTGATACGCAAAACGCACTGAATGATTTAAAGGAGAAATTGAATTTATGATGGAATCAAAAGAATTAGCGCTGAAAATCGCAAAGCTGCTGGATGATAAAAAAGGATTGGATGTTACGGTGATCGATATTGCGCAGCGGGCGTCTTTTGCAGATTATTTCGTTCTCGCTTCCGCTGGGACAGACAGACAGGCACAGGCGCTGGTGGAAAACGTTGAAGATCTGCTCGAACCTGCGGGCATTTTTCCAAAGAGCATAGAGGGAAAACGCAGCTCCGGCTGGACTCTGATGGATTACGGCGACGTAGTCGTGAACGTTATGACTACAAAAATGCGGGAAAAATACAATTTGGAAAAAATATGGGGCGACTGCGAAAGCCTTCAAATCAATCAATCATGGGAGGAAGAAAATGATAGATAAGTATAACTTCAGGGAAATTGAAGCAAAATGGCAGAAAAAATGGGAAGAAGAGGATGCATTTCACGTGACGGAAGATCCCGATAAGGAAAAATACTACGTTCTTGAAATGTTCCCTTATCCATCAGGAAAGCTTCACATGGGTCATGTCAGAAATTATTCCATCGGTGATGTTATCGCAAGATTCAAGAAAATGAACGGTTATAATGTCCTTCATCCTATGGGTTACGATGCTTTCGGCCTTCCGGCGGAAAATGCCGCTATTAAAAACAATGCGGAGCCTGCGGCATGGACCTGGGGCAACATCAAGGAGATGAACCGGCAGCTTAGGGAAATGGGACTTTCCTATGACTGGGACAGGGAGCTTGCGACCGCACATCCAAGCTATTACAAATGGATGCAGTGGATTTTCATACAATTTTACAAAAAAGGGCTGGCTTATAAGAAAGAAAACCCGGTAAACTGGTGTCCGAGCTGTCAGACGGTTCTTGCCAATGAGCAGGTGGTAGACGGATGCTGTGAACGCTGTGGAACTTCGGTCGGCAAGAAAAATCTTTCGCAGTGGTATTTTAAAATCACCGATTACGCAGAACGGCTTTTGGAAAACCTGGATAAGCTGGAAGGCTGGCCGAACAAAGTTAAAATCATGCAGCGAAACTGGATCGGTAAATCTCAGGGAACGGAAGTGGATTTTAAGATCAAGGACCGGGATGAGACGCTGACCGTTTTCACGACGCGCGTGGATACGATTTTCGGTACGACTTTTATGGTGCTTGCGCCGGAATATCCGACGGTTCTGGATATGGTGGAAGGCACGGAATACGAAGCCGCCACGAAAGAATACATCGAAAGATGTGCGCATATGAATGAAATCGAAAGAACCTCTACGGCAAATGAGAAGACAGGCGTTTTCATCGGACAGTATGCGGTCAATCCGTTTACAGGCAAATCCATGCCGATCTATATTTCCGATTATGTGCTGATGGGTTATGGAACAGGCGCTGTCATGGGCGTCCCTGCACACGATCAGCGTGACTTTGAATTTGCGAAAAAATTTGATTTGGAAATCATTCCAGTTATCGATCCGCAAGATCCGCAGGTCGATATCAACGATCTGAAAGAAGCTTGCGCCGCTGAGGGTATCGTGATCAATTCCGGTGAATTCAACGGCATGAACAATAAAGAAGCAATCCAGAAGATTGCCGAGGTGGCCGAGGAAAAAGGTATTGGCAAGAGGACCATCAATTACCGCCTCCGCGACTGGCTTATTTCCAGGCAGCGGTACTGGGGAACGCCGATTCCGATGATTTATTGTGAAGACTGCGGCTGGGTACCGGAAAAAGAAGAAAATCTGCCGGTGATGCTGCCGACTGATGTGGAATTTACGGGCAAGGGAGAGTCGCCGCTGGCTACCAGCAAGACTTTTATCGATACGGTATGCCCGGTATGCGGAAAACCGGCGAAACGGGAACTGGATACGATGGATACCTTCCTGGATTCTTCTTGGTATTTCCTGCGTTACTGCGATGCGAGAAACGATGAGGAAGCCTTCGCTAAGGATAAGGTGGATTACTGGATGAACGTCGATCAGTATATCGGCGGTGTCGAGCATGCGATCCTGCATTTGATGTACGCGCGGTTTTTCCAGATGGCGCTTTATGACCTGGGTTATGTCAGTGATGATGAACCGTTTAAAAATCTGCTGACGCAGGGCATGGTGATTAAAGACGGCGCGAAGATGAGCAAATCTCTGGGCAATGTGGTAAGCCCCGCAGAGATCATTGAAAAGTACGGTGCGGATACGGCAAGGCTCTTTATCCTCTTCGCAGCGCCGCCGGAAAGGGAGCTTGACTGGTCCGATAAGGGCGTGGAGGGAAGCTTCCGTTTCCTGGGCAGGGTATACAGGGCAGTGTACGAATACTCCCAGAAATATGCGGATGCACCGCAGCATTACGAGGTCATCTCCGATGCGGACAAGAATATGAATTACTGGATGAACTATGCCATCAAGAAGGTTTCCGAGGATATCGGGGAACGGTTTAACTTCAATACTGCGATCAGCACGATCATGGAAATGGTGAACGAAATGTACAAGTACAAGGAAGGCGATGTGAACGCCGGTCTTTATCGTGCGGTCGTGAAGAACCTGATCATCATGCTGGCGCCATTCGTGCCGCATATCACCGAGGAAATGTGGGAGCATCTGGGATATGAAGGTTCTGTCCATGAGCAGAGCTGGCCAACCTATGATGAAAGCGCCCTCGTGAAGGACACCGTGGAAATCGTCGTGCAGATCAACGGCAAAATAAAAGAAAAAATAAACATTCCAGGCGATTTATCCAAGGAGGAAATGGGAAAAATTGCTATGGAAAACGAAAAAGTAAAGGGGCTTACAGAAGGGAAAAATGTTGTGAAGGTGATCGCAGTACCAAATAAACTGATCAATATCGTAGTAAAATAAAATGCTGCGGCCTTCTAACGGGAAAGGAACCATATGAACGAAAAAAAATTGAATACGTCCGCAAAGCCGCGTAAAGCGGCCGCTTCCGGCCATAAATATGGAAGCGGGAAAAACAGTAACCGCAGCAGGGCAGCGAAACCGAGTAGCGCTGCAAGCGGGAAACGGACACAGCCTGGGAAGAACAGGGGAAAGAAAAAAGAGCCTGCGGCGAAGGTGAAGATCATTCCGCTGGGCGGGCTTCTTGAAATCGGTAAGAATATGACGGCCATCGAATATGAGAACGAAATTATCGTCATAGACTGCGGGCTTTCATTTCCAGACGATGATATGTTCGGCATCGATAAGGTGATCCCCGATTTCACTTATCTGACGGAAAACAGCAAGAAGATAAAAGGACTAATCATCACACACGGACATGAGGATCACATCGGTGCAGTGCCATACTTGTTGAAGG
>CAJUEB010000188.1 GCA_910585135.1 uncultured Eubacteriales bacterium | reverse complement strand
TAAACGCACGGTTTGCCCCTGTCGATATATTGTTCTCCTTATCTCCGGTAATATGCATGAGCGCGCAGCGGATGGCGCGATCATCGTTGTATACCGTGCCTTCCTGCGTGTTTTGCATGAGCAGCAGACCGTTGGCGTCGTAAATCGTGCCTTTTGTAAGGTTGCCTTTGATGTAAACGTCCCGGTTGCCTTCGTAGGAAACCCAGTCATCTCCCTGCGTGAAATACCTGTAACAAAAGACTCCTACGCCCAGAAAGAGAATGAGTCCCAGGAAAAGACACATGATCGCCCGTTTTTCGATTTTCTTCATTTCCTATCATCCTCTCCAAAAAGATCTTCCAGCGTAACCGGTTCATATGAATGGTCATCTTGATATTCGCTGTATTTGATTGAACGCCTTTGTGGCTTCTGAGGTTTTGCCTGTACCGGCCGCTGTTGTCCGTTTCCCTGTGTCTGCGGCCGCTGTTGTCCGCGCTCATGAACTGGTGGCTGCTGCGGGCTTCTGCTTCTTGTTTGCTGTGGGCTTTGCTGCCCGCGCCTGGATACTGGCGGCCGCTGTTGAGGCCCGTCCTTGTACACTGGTGGCATTTGCTGCCGAGACCTGCTTTCATATTCAGGCGGCAGTGGGTTTTCGTATGGCAGTGGGTTTTGCCGTTGTTGTGGCTGCGGTTGAGGTTGCGGTGGGTTTTGCCGCATCATCGTATTGCTTTTATTTTGCTTGCGCCTTTTCTTTTCGGAAGCCTTGCGCTTTTTCATACTCTCTATTTCGCGGAAAAATTCTTCGGGATCATCGTATCCCTCGCTTCGCAGTTCATCCTCGAAATCATCCTTTTTATCGAGCCGGATGGCGAAGCTGGCGTTTTGCCTTGTATCCGCTGCCTTGAGGAATGCCAAAAGCCCCCATGAGGCAATCATGCTCGTACCGCCGGAAGACACGAACGGGAAGGTCACGCCTGTAAGCGGAAGCAGGTCAACAGAGCCAAACACATTGAGTATGGTCTGGAAAATAAACAGCGTTGTAGCTGCACAGGCAGCGATGCTGTAGTATGTAGACCGTCCGGCAATGATTGAGCGGACGGCAAATACGCCTAATGTGATGATGCAAAGTACCGCTAAAACGGCGATCACAAGTCCCCATTCCTCAGCGAGAAGCCCAAATACCAAATCGGTGCTGGAAGCAGCCACATCGCTGAGATTTCCTTCTCCCGCACCGAGTCCGGGAATGCCGCCGCTGGCAGCGGAGGTCATTGTCTGCACTTGCTGAAAGCCGCCGTCGGTCGGATCTTCCCAGACGTGCCTCCAGGTTTCGAAACGGGATGCGATATAGGGTTTGAACCGCAAGACCATCAGCCCCATCAGGCCGGATGCGCCGATCATTAAAACCAGCTTGGAAAAGTCCCCGCTGCGCAGGAATGAGATTACAAGGAACGTCACGAAAAATATCATGGCAGTTCCAAAATCGCCCATGATGGCAAGGCAGCCGAGACAGAAGATAGAAAATCCCATGAATACCGTCAGGTTTTTCCTTTGCTGTAGCTCGTCCAGCGTAGCTGCGCCGACATAGATAAAGACGATCTTAACGAGTTCAGATGGCTGGAAAGAAAAACTGCCGATTTTGATCCAGTTGGTAGCACCGTATTTGGCGGTACCGAATATCAGGTTCGCCAGCAGAAGCACGACGCTGATGCCGACTACGATATAGGTGATTCTTTTCGCCCTGTTCAAATCCCGCAGGTACCAGCAGAGGACGAAAAATAACCCGACGCCGATACAGATGCAGATCGCTTGCTTTAATGTGCTTCCGGGATATGCCGCTGTCGTGACGGCGAGGCTGAGCGTGGAGAGGAAAAAGGCGATGATTTCCATTTCAAATCCGATGCGTTTAAAGATGCGCATCACGATAACGTAAGCCCACATGAGTACAAACAGCAGCCCAAAGGCTGCGGACAGGTCGGTCGGGCAGCTTTCACCGAAAGCCGTTTGAAATTGTTTGACCGTAAGGTATTGGAAAATGCTGAGTGCGATCAGCGATGGCCAAGGCGATACGGGACGCGTCTTTTTTTTGCGCTTTTCAATATTATACATACGCTCGCGCAGGCTTACCGGGTAAAGCACGAAGTTTGCGCCCCCGATGGTGAGCGTGTCGCCCCCAGTCAGGATCGTCGGTTCATGAACCGCAAACCCGTTGATGGCAGACCCGTTTTTTGAGTTGAGGTCGTTGTATTTCCAAATGCCTTCGGAATCCCGGATGAGCGTTCCGTGGCTTCTTGACACGCTTTTAAGGTTGAGGATAATATCACATCCGCGGCCCCTGCCGATGAGGTTTTCCCAGTGGGTGAGCGGGACGCTGCTGCCGTCTGGGCAGCCTAAATGCGCCCAGATTTCAGAAGGATTTCTTACCTGAAGAAGTGAGCGTATTTGTCGTGCCAGTATGAACAACGCCAGTACTAAAAATGCCCAGCGTGCAAAGGTCGTAAAATCCACATTGGACAGATTGGCAAGGGTTGTATTGAAAAATTCCGTGGCTTTTTCCATGATATTCTCCTTGCATTACGTTACAAATGCATTATACTAAAAATCAGAATTAAGAGCAATAGCCAAAGTTGGTTTCACGGGGGAGGGAACATGATGGAGAAAAAGCGCGGGACAAGAGGAAAAGCGGAGCAGGAAAAAACCAGCGGGGAGCTGCTGCGGTATGCATTTCTTGTCAATTTGCCGGGAGCAGACCCGGAGGCTTGTTCGGCGGTGTATCAAAACGAGGAATGCTGCTGTATGGTAGCGGGCGTAGACGGTGCAGAAATGGGGAAATGTTTCGCACAGGAGCTAATGGAGCAGGGGTATTTGGCAATTGACCTGGGCAGCGATTTTCCTGCGGAAGCTGTCTTGCAGATCCGGGAAATGGCAGAAATGATCAACTTGGCGAGAATGGCGGAACTAGCGGACGAGACAGAACTTGCGGATGGAACGGATGCAGCGGATGAAGCAGAACCGGCAGATGGAAAATGTATAGCGAATGAAACGGAACTGGCAAATGAAAAATGTGCGGCGGAGCTTGCGGATGGAGAAGGTGCGGCGGGTGAAGCGGCTAAAAAGTCCGAGTCGTGTGAAGGGAAGACGAAAAATGAAGAGAAACTGACCGAAATGGCAAAATTGGAGAGCGAGGCAGAGCTAGCGGATGAAGCGGCGAAGAAATCCAAGGAACTGAAGGCGAGCGAGAAATTCGAGGGGGACAGTCCAGACGCGGCCGGGAAAGAAACTGAAGCGTCCCTAGCGGAAATAGCAGACGAAGTGGACACAGCAGATGAGGCAATGAAAGACCCCGCAGGAGACAAAGAGAATAAAGCGAGCGAAAAATCCGAGGAGGATGAAGAATCAGAAGTGTCCGAAGAAGATAAGGAAATTAAGAAAATTAGGATCGGGCATGCCAAATACACATTAGATGGTTTGATTGCGCTGGATTTTACAAGAAACTTCGGAAAATGCGGGATCATTATTGTGGCAGGCGGTGTGGTGCAGCCTGTTGAAATGGTTTTGAAAAATAAAAAACAGGACGTGCATATTACCTTTGCCGGAAATATCCGGCAGGCAAAAAGCGCAGCAAAAAAGATGCTTGAAAAGCAGGTTGCGTATATTGAGCTTTCTTATTGGTTTGATCGGATGCGATTAGATTCTGTGGTAAGGGCGGTCGGCGGGAAAATCGCGGTGGGGACTTGCGGCGATCTGACTATGCAGGATCTGGTCGATTATCCGTCGGATGAGCCGGTTCGGGTTACGATCAATGATCGAAAAAGATAAATGTATCTGCAGGAGTCAGGGCAGAGATTCTCTTAAAAATAAAGAAATTGCTGTTTTAAGAGAAAATATGGAGATATATGGAAAATATAAGAGGAAAAACACATTTTTACAGACTTGATTCTCTTAAATTTTAAAATAATATGATTTTCAGAGAAAATTGTCCCTGTTTTTCTCTGATTTCCTGATAAATTACATAGAACCAGAGAAACACGAAGAAATATGCTCGTTATTTCATAAAAATATGAAGTAAAACGGCTGATTTTCTCTTGAAAAATGCTTTTTTAAAAAATCCAGAGAATCGAGATGATCGATGTAAAAGTGATGTGATTCAAGTAGTAACGTGAAAGCGGTGGGATTTCGGTATCAAAGTGAGGCGATGTTGGAGACCGTTTCAAGTTTTGTGTAAACTTAAAAATCTGATATAAGATATGTGAATA
>CAJUEB010000187.1 GCA_910585135.1 uncultured Eubacteriales bacterium | reverse complement strand
GGGAGGGTTACGACATTGACACGCCGGAATACCCGGACAACGACCTCCTGTGCGCCTTTTTGGAACCATCCCCGCGCACCCCACTGGATTATGCCTGCGAGAACGGGTCGTACGAAGCAGTCAAGGTAATCGTGGATGCCGGGGCGGACGTCAACGGAACAGACGATGGAAGATGGCCGCCATTGATTCTCGTGCTGCGGCAGTACGATGAGGGCGATCTTGCGGTTGTGGAATACCTGTTGGAGAATGGCGCAGACCCTAACCGGCAGGATAACGGTGACTATCCGTTAACGGTGGCTGCCGGTGTGTTTGCCCAGCATGAGAAGGAAGGGGTGTATTATTATGACGAGAAGTGCGCGGCAGAGGTGCTGGAGATCATCAAGCTCCTGCTGGAACACGTGGAAAACCCGGAAGCGAAGGACAGTTCGGGAGAAAGCGCTTTCTTGTGCGCAAGTAACAGCAGCAACCTGCTTGTCATGGAATACCTGGCAGAGGAGCAGGGCTTTGACGTGAACGAGACGGACAACAACGGACAGACGGCGGCTTTCTATTATTCCGACTTAGATGATCGTACATGGGTTGCTGATAAAATCAGCCTGCTGAAAAAGCTGGGCATTGACCTGGGCATCCGGGACAACGAGGGGAGGACGGCCAGCGATTACACGCGGGAGGAAGGGCAGTACTGGATTTCCAAGATGCTGGAGCCAGAAGAATGAGAGGGCATGGCCGCCGCCCCCTGCGCTTTGAAGAGGACGTAATCCGCAGGAGCAGATGAAGCCATGGGGCTATTTTGATAGGAATCTTGAAAGCAAAGCTCATAGCCACCCGGAACAAACTGGCGGAAGTGATTAGGGAAGCCATAAATGACGTAAATCCATTATCTAGGGAAAATTTCAAAAGAAAATATTTTGCTGGACATGGAAGAAACCCATATTGAAAGCTCAATTTTTGAATTGCTTCTTAATTCGGGTGATAAATTAATCATATATGCCAAAGAAATAGCAATAGAGCTTTGCAAAAGAATATAAGCGGCGGCGGGGCATTTACAAAATCGGTTTACATACGGGAAAGATTCGATGATGAAGGAATATGATAAGATTAAAATGATAAACGACAAATATATTTCAGACGGGATCAAAAAGGGTGACGAAGAATATATCCTTGAAATATATGACGATTATTTTTGCGAGGTGGAATTTTCCGAAAAAGACGGAACAACGTATGCTTTGCAGGCAATCAATAAAGCTGATTTCATTTTAGCGAAAGAAGAATAAGAAAGGTTTTTTAGATGGAGAAGAAGCTTTTGAAATAGATTAGCGCACGGCATGGAGGGGCATATAGCAAAACATTACATCCTGGCCGGGGCGATGATCATCTGCTTGACGGGTCGTCTTGCTCTGTACCATGATTCGTATAGCTGCTAAAAAGGATCATGAATATCGATTTTCTCTAGAATATGCAGCAATCACTGTTTTGAGAGAATCTGGCGAAGAAATCAATGTTCAAAACCATGCAATGTGCATTCTCACAGAGGTGTTTCTCTAAAAATTTTTACGAAGATGAATTTATAGAGAAAACCACACCTGTTTTTCTCTTGTATGGAAGAAAATCATGCAGAACAAGAGAAAATCACTCTCCCATACATAAAAAAATGAGCGTAAATCCTGATTTTTCTCTCAAAAACAGCTTTTCTGGAAAATCGAGAGAAACGCTACCATAGAACTTCACTGATACTTCATCAGGCAAGACTCATTGCGCTTGGCAACAGTTATCCCATGTTCCAAATGCCTGAAATTTTGCATTGCTGATTTTCTGCACTTCATCTTACGCCTCGAATTCCGCATTACGGTTTTCTCCACAACCTTATTCTCGCACCGTCTATAAATTCTGCATTGCCTGATCAATTTCATGTTGCCAATAAAGGCCATAAAATCCCAGCCGAATATTGATTGGCATTTCTGCCATAATCAGGTACAATATAGATATCATAGATCTTGCCTATGCGTTATATTTGCATAGAGGCCGTAGATTTTGCCCATGCGTTATATTTGCATAGAGGCCGCAGGTTTTTCATATGTATTATTTTCGCATAGAAGTCATAGACCTTTTTCATACGTTATTTTATCGTAACCACATTGATATCATCAGAGATATCCTTCATGGAGGGTTGCCATGATAGAAAAGGAAGCCATAAGCTTTATAGAGGGGACTGCCACAGCATTAAGCGTGTATTCGGTTCGGAAATATGTTCCGCATTATCACGCGGATTGCCTGGAAATCGTTTTCGTGTTGGATGGAGAGGCCGACTTGCTCTCCAGTTATGATTTTTTCCACCTCAAAAAAGGCGATTTCACGGTAATCAACGAGCGCGATGTCCACTGCATACGAAGCGGCAAGGATAACCTGATCGCGTCGCTTTACATTGATTTGAATGAGTTTTCGCTCCGGCATGAATATGTGAAGTACCTTTACTTCATGTGCGAAAGCTTTAACGTCAACAGTATGCAGGAAACATATTGCCCGGAAATGCGCAGGCTCATAACCAACGTGATTCTCGAAATTATTAAAGCCGATTATGATACGGACAGGATCAATGGTTTTCTGCAAAAAATCATGGCGCTTTTGATCGATAAGTTTGATATGGTCTTTTATCACAACGGGCGGGAAATCCCTGAGAACCAGTTGCAGCGCTATTACCGCATCATCAGGGAAGTTGAGGAACACTATGACGAAAAGCTTGAGCTTGAGGATCTGGCGCAGCGGGAATTTATCGGCACGACGTATATTTCCCAGTTTTGGAAAAAGATGACCAACATGAATTTTACGGAGTACCTCAACTCCAGAAGGATCGAAAAGGCAGAGCGCATGCTGCTTTCCACTGGCAAGAGCATCAATGAAATTTCCTTAAACTGCGGGTTTTCCGACCCCAAGTACATCTATAAGAATTTTAAAAAATGGTATGGGCAGACGCCTTCCCAGCATAAGAAAAAATACGAGGACTACAAAGCGGAGGGGAATCGTATCATAACATATGGTTATGATGAAATCCTGGATAAATTCGGCCGCACGCTCGCCTATGTCAATCTGGACGAAGAGGATACGAAGCTGATGCGGTATGCGGAGCATGCTGGCGACTGGACGCAGCGTTATGAAACGCAGATGGGGAGGTATTCGGGAAGCAAATTAAAACGTGAAATGATCAGGGAAAGCCACCATGCCCTGGGACTTCGGGAGATTTATCTGCCGCTTTTTGATGGCAAGGTGATCAAAATGCAGGATGGCGAAATTGAAATGGATGAAACGTTTTGCGGAGCGGTCTTGCAAAATGCGAAGGAGCTTGGGCATATTCTTTGCATTGAGCTGGCGTTTCACAGATATCCCGTAAATGACTGGGAAAAGCTGATCAGGGCATTTGTCAGCATGATCAAGGAAAAGGGCAGCAAGGAAATGTTACAGCGCTGCAAGTTTATCATTTATTTTGATAAGCTGGAAAATGATGCGGCGGCAAGGGAACTGATCGATAAGGTTTCTGATATTATCGATGCGAAAAATATTAAAATGGCGATTCGCTTTGATTGATTGCTCCGCAGTGCTTTGATTGATTGGCTGCTTTTAAACGGTTGCTGTGCTTTGATTGCTTAAGCGGCAGCAGCGGTTCAAGTGACCGGCGGCTTTTGTCTGGTTATTGTGTTGCAAGCGATCGGTTGTGCTTCGATTGTTTGAAGACCGGCGGTGGATTTTTGGTTGCAGCAGCGGTATCTTTTAAGGAGCTGTTGACTTTTTTGCAGTCAAAAAACGATGAAGCAGCAAGGGCGTATCTTCGGCGGCAGGGCGTGAAAAAATCCTTGCCGTTTTTTATATGCAAACATCGAAGCTGGAGCGATTGAAGATCTGGCCTTCTTTCATTATCATGAAATCAATAAGGAAATGCTTCCGTAAACGGTGAAGCTGAAACGCGGCGGGAAGCAGGGAAATGATACTGAGAAACAGGAACGGAGAGAAAGAAGGTAAATTTTATGAAAAAAGTATTGGTTTTAGGAACAGGCGCCCAGGGGACTACAGTGGCGAAGCGGCTGGATGAAGAAGCGGCGGTAAGCGAGCTGATCTGCGCCGATTATAATAAAGCTGCCGTTGACGAGCTGGTTGGCTCCTTGCAAAAAGCGAGGGGCGTGCAGTGCGACGCCCATGACCTGGACAGCATCGTTGATTGCGCCCAGGGCGTGGATCTGATCGTAAACGCCC
>CAJUEB010000186.1 GCA_910585135.1 uncultured Eubacteriales bacterium | reverse complement strand
AAAAGCGCACCGCCACCGGTGTCGTCTCATTGGCATTTTTCAGGATGGACGCCCTCGTATATTCCGAAAACGACATATATGGACGAAAAAAGCCCCTGGCTGACACGCCCTTTCGAAACATCAGCCTGGGCTTTGGCATTTCCTTTATCATCTTATGCATTTGCGATAGCAATAAAAAATCTGTCATCTATACCACCTCACGGTAGTATATGCGACAGATTCTTTTTTTGCTATTGCCGAATGCAAGTGTCTTTTAGCCTTCCGGGCTTCCAGCCTTTTTTCGCTTTCCTAACAGCCCGTATGTCCAAATCCGCCTGCGCCCCGCTTTGTCTCCGGAAGTTCATCGACGACAGCCAGGACTGCCTTTTCATATCTTGCTAACACCATCTGCGCGATCCGATCGCCACTTCTGACCAGAAAGGCTTCTTCGCCCCAATTGATCAGGGGAACTTTAATTTCACCCCTGTAATCGCTGTCGATCGTGCCGATCCCGTTCACAAGGCCGATGCCGTATTTTACCGCAAGACCGCTCCTGGCCCTCACCTGAACCTCGCAGCCTGCTGGAATCTCCAAAAAAATCCCGGTCGGAATCAGCGCCCGCCCGCCGGGAGCGATGCGCACAGGTTCGTCCAGATAAGCCCTGATATCCATGCCGGAAGCACCGTCCGTTTCATACTGCGGCACGATACCCGACAGCGTTCTGATGTTTATCTTCATTGCTTGATCATCCTCTCCAGATCCAAGTCCCTGCCCGTTACAGCCGCACCGCAATAGGAAGCGTAATCTCCGACCATTTCCGCAGCCATGAGGATATCCTCCCGGCTCACCTTGTCAAAGGACGCCAGGACATCCGCCGGATCGTAAGTTTTATCCAGCAGCAGTAAATTCTTGCCAAGCGAAAACATCCTGCTGTTGATATTTTCAAGCCCAAATATATAAGAGCTCTTCACTTGCTCCTTGGCCATAGAAAGCTCATCTTCCGTAACACCATCCCGGCGCAGCCGAAAAAGCTCTGATTTGATCGCTTCCAGCGTATCTTCGGCTTTTTCATGGGCTACGCCTGCATAAATATTGAAATAACCCCAGTAGCTCGAAAAAGCATTCATCGAGCCGACGGAATAAGCAAGCCCCTTCTCCTCGCGGATATTCTGGAAAAGCCTCGAACTCATGCTGCCGCCAAAGATGCTGTTCATCAAAACGAAAGCGTAATATCTGTCATCATCCATCGATACACCGGGGATGGCCAAACAGATATGGGTCTGTTCGATATCCCGCACTTGGACATCGAAACTCTGCCGGTACGGTCTCTGCGAAAATGGCTCGCTGATCTTCTCTGCCCGCAAGCTGCCCAGCTTGTCCTCAAATATGCCGATGATTTTCTCCTCATCGAAATTGCCCGCAATGGCGATGACGATGCTGTCCCTGGCATACTTTTCCTGTAAATAGCCCGTCAGCTTAGCCCTATCGATTTTTGCCAGGCTTTCCGGCGTGCCTAAAATGCTTCTGCCCAGGGGATTTCCGCTTGAAACCAGCTCCGATATGGTATCGAACACCGCATCATCAGGCGTATCCCTGACCATCTTAATTTCTTCACAGATCACTTGACGTTCTTTATCCATTTCTTCAGGATCAAACGTAGAGTTTGTCAACATATCCAGCAAAATCTCCGCGCCTTGATAGATATTAGAAGACAGCGTCTTGATATAATAGCAAGTTGCTTCCTTGCCCGTAAAAGCGTTGAACATGCCGCCGATCTTATCCACATCCTCCGCCAGCTCCTTTGCCGTACGCTTTTTGGTGCCTTTGAACATCATATGTTCGATATAGTGGGATACGCCCGAAACCGCATCCCATTCGTCGCAGGCTCCTGCTTTTATCCATATTCCCAAAGCTGCGGACTGGACATAGTCAGTTTTCTCCATGATGAGCGTCGTTCCGCAGTTAAGCTTTATCGTTTTTACCATAGTACCTTTGCCTTTCACTAAAATTACCTATGGTATTGTAACATAAAACGGTGAGTTTTCATATAGTAGCATGGAACAATTCAGTGGAAATTTATATTTTTAGGAGGTAAACAATGAACTGTTTTAGTACATCTCAATGCAATACAAACGTGGATTCCTGCTGCCGTGCCAATGAGCTTTGCAGCTTTAGTGGAAATCTCGATGATGTGACAGCAACGCCGATTTATGTCCAGAGCGTTTATGATGCGGTAAGATTCAACCTGCAAGGAATGAAGACGGTGCAGAACCTGAAATTCACGCCTTGCCTGCCATGCGGCTGCACGATAAACAAAGTTTTAGATGTAAGGATCAAGAAGGTTTTCGATCCTTGCAATGCCGATGATAAGGATAATCTCACCCTCGAAATGGAAACCGGCATTTCCGGCGCTTGCTTTGTCAACGATTCCAAAGGCGTCGTAAAGACCATCGGACCGGATGGAATGCCATCGGAAAATATGCTGTTCGCCGATACCAGCGATTGCGATTGCACCGGATGCGGCACGCCTATTTTCGGAACGCAGAATGCGAAAATCTGGGGAAATATCGTCGTATATTTGGATCTGTCCGTATGTGACAGCTGCGGGCGCGAAAGCTGCATTACGGTTTGTGCCGAGCTGAATATCGCCAAGCCAAACTGCCCGCTCGTTCTCACCAACTTCTTTGAACTGAGTATGCCGAGCACAAGCAACTCCGCATTTTTCCCAAGGCTTACAGAACTGGCGAATGTAGGGTTTAGCGCACGGCTTGCCACCAACAACGCAGCAAGGGATCTCTGCATCGATGGCAACGGCGAAATCAGCGCCAACTTTATCGTAACGATATGCGTGACAGCCGAAAAGAAAATTACCGTCCCGGTACAGCTCTGTGTTCTGTCCACCGGTTTCGCCAATGCTCCGCTCCAGGAAAACCTTTCGGGCGTGATGTCCTGTCCCGGCCTATTTCCTGAGAGAATTGATGGAAGCAGCGATTCCTGTGGCGACAAAAATATGTCAGGCTGTGAGCCTGGAGGCACGTTCTGCGATCCATGCAGCACACAGCCGATTGACAACAATGGCTGCGGCTGCAATGATTACCCACCGGCAACGTGCAAGTAGGTGCAGGTAAGCATTCGTAAATCGGATGATGTCATTGAGCAAATCGCATGATCAAGCAAATTACGCTGCCAAGCGGGCCGCACTGTCGATCAGGTGACAATATGCTTCAAGCAATCCCGCTTAGCAGATTGCACCGTCAAGCAGATAATGCTATAATGCGAATTGCACCGTGAAGTAGCCGGCCCCGCGTTTGACGCGGGGCCGGCTTTCTGCAAAAATCCTTTTGCTGCTTATACCGACCTCCAATCGTTAGATTTCTAGTCCTATCTTTTTAGGATCGGTACAGCTACAGGAGGGCTTTTTAAATGCACTTAAATAATATTACTCGAAATAAAACAATCCTTATCATCAATTGGGACAACCTGCTCGCACCAAATGGATTCTGCAACAGTGCGGGAATTAAAAATAATATCGCTTATGCTCCCTCCTCCAAGCATGTAATACAGAAAAATGTGCAATGCACAAAAAATAGGAATAAAATCTTGAAATCGGATGATAATCATATTAAAATGAAATTACTTAAAAATATGCATTTGCACTAAAACAAGGAGTGAAAAGGTGGAAATTGAAAGAAACAACTATCTCCAACAGCTTATCTTAAGAAAAGATAATGGGATGATTAAAGTCATTACAGGCATACGGAGATGCGGAAAATCATTTTTGTTATTTAACATATTTAAAAAATACCTCTTGCAAAATGGCATAAGCGGAGATCATATTATTGAGATTGCTTTGGATGGCATTGAAAACGAAGAATTAAGAAATCCCAAAACGTGCTACCAGTATGTGAAAACTGCCATGAGGGACAATAAAAATTATTACCTGCTTTTAGATGAAATACAATTTATGCCCCGATTTGAAGAAGTGCTGAACAGCCTGCTTCGCATAAGCAATATTGACATCTATGTGACCGGGAGTAATTCCAGGTTTTTGTCCAGTGACATTGTAACGGAATTTCGAGGCAGAGGGGATGAAATCAGGGTTTACCCTCTTTCCTTTGCGGAGTTTTATTCCGTTTATGACGGGGAATATGACGATGCATGGAATGATTATATGATTTATGGCGGGTTGCCACAAGTCGTCGGATTTCAGACGGAACGCCAGAAGGCAGAATATTTGAAAAATATTTTTACAAACGTATACCTGAA
>CAJUEB010000185.1 GCA_910585135.1 uncultured Eubacteriales bacterium | reverse complement strand
CGCCGGCGTGATGGAATTGGCAGACGTGCGGGACTCAAAATCCCGTGGTGGCAACACCGTATGGGTTCGACCCCCATCGCCGGCACCATTATATCCATGTTTTGATAAAATGCTCGGAAACTTGTAAACTCGAATAGGAGGAGTACGAAATGAGTGGAACGTTAACAATGCTATTGCCTTTAATTATTCTGTTTGTAGTAATGTACTTTTTATTGATCAGGCCACAGAAGAAACGCGAGCGGGAAATCAATGCGATGAGAAGCGGCGTGCAGGTGGGCGATGAGATCATCACCATCGGCGGTATCTGCGGCAAGATCGTGAAGACAAAGGAAGAATCCCTGATCATTCAGGTTGGCGCAGATAAGTTGAAATTCGAAATCATGAGATGGGCTGTTTCCAAAGTTGTAGAAGAAGGCAAGAGGCGTTCCGCTAAGGCGAAGCCGGAAGACTATGATGTGGATGATGACGATGAAGTTGAAGTAAAGAAGGCGAAGCCGAAACGAATGAAAAAGGCAGCTCCTGTTGCAGAAGAACCAGAAGTGCAGGAAGAGGAAACGGAAACATTAGAAGAAACTGAAGAAGTGATGCAGCAGGAAGAAACTGTTGAAGCGGAAGCTTCTGATGATGCAGAAGAAAAATAGAATCTTCGAACGATACAATAGAATGGATTGATAAAAGGAGACGGAAACCCGTCTCCTTTCTCATGCGGAAAATTCAGTTTACGATGCGAGAAAACGGGAAGTGACGCGGTATTTTCTTAACTGCGTTGTTTTTTCGTTCTTTTAATTTTTGTATACCATCGCCCCTGCTGCAATATACTGTAGGGGAGGTGCATTATGGAGATCATAAGAAAATCATTAAAGGCGTATATCGTCGCATTGGGGCTTTTTCTGCTGCTGACGTTCGCATTGGCGGCTCTGCTTAATTTCACTGCTTTTCGGGAAGGATGGACTTTTGCTGGTCTCGTGTTTTGCCTGGCGGTTCCATCGCTGCTGCTTGGAATATTGGAAGGAAAAATCGTCGGTAAAAAAGGGCTGTTTGTGGGACTCGCAGCTTCCGCTCTTTTTTTGCTGCTGATTTTGTTTGCCGCAGGCGGCGTTTTCGCAGGCTCGTTTGGCGTACATAGCTTCCATGCGTCTTATGTTATTCCGCTTCTTTTAGGTGGAGTAGGCGGCATTCTGGGGTCAAATAGCGGGAAATCGTGACGAATATAGAAAAATCAACGGATTTGCCCTTGTGAAGAAAGCCAAAAAGTAGTAATATATTAAGGATATGATGAAATGGACGCTTTGTTGTCTTTTGAAATAGAAATGCATATTTGGAGGATTGGATGAATCATAAGTTAAAAAAGGTTTTAGCAATATTATTTGTATTTATCATTGCCGCAGGATGGTATCTTACTATTTTCGGGATAGGTCCGGTGCAGCCCTTGAAGGATAGGATCAAACTAGGCCTTGATATCAAAGGCGGCGTTTATGTCGTCATGGAAGCGAAGACCGACCTGGACGGCGAAGAGCTTCGCAAGGCGATGGAACAGACGCAGGCAGTGATCGAAGAACGGGTAAACCAGTTGGGATTGGCAGAACCTGTTGTGACAATAGAAGGTGAGAAGCGTATCAGGGTGGAGCTTCCCGGTGCAGAGGATGCGCAGGAGGCGATAGACCAGATCGGGCAGACGGCTCAGCTACAGTTCGCTTTGGCAGATGGGCGCATCGTGCTGGATGGCGGCAATGTCAAGGATGCATATGCCACAACTGACGATAAATCGGCTGGATATGCAGTGGCCTTGGAGTTTGACCGCAAAGGCTCGGACCTTTTTTATGAAGCAACCAGTGCGGCTTACAGCGGCAGTGTGACCTCGGCGGTAGACGGGGTTTTCAATGATGCGATCATGATCCTGCTGGATGGTCAGATCATATCAGCTCCGAGAGTACAAAACGGGCCGATCAGCGGTGGAAACTGTACGATAACAGGTGGCACAGGCGGATTCACACAGGAAGAAGCCTCTAATTTATCCGCCTTAATCAGGGGAGGCGCACTCCCTCTGGAGCTGGAAGAAGTAAATTCTTCCGTACAATCGGCAAAGATCGGTTACAATGCACTGGAAATGAGCGTATATGCAGGACTTGCTGGCTTGGCGCTGATCCTGCTGCTCATGCTGGTCGCATATAGGGGAATGGGGATCGCTGCTGACCTGGCACTGCTGTTTTATGTGGTTATCGTACTCAATATTATGGCGTTGATGGGAAGCGTGCTCACCTTGCCCGGCATTGCGGGTATTATCCTTTCGGTCGGCATGGCTGTGGACGCCAATGTCGTAATCTTCTCCCGCATCCGTGAAGAAATCGTGGCGGGCAAGACGGTCAGGGTTGCTGTCAATACCGGCTTTAAGCGGGCGATGACCACGGTGACGGATTCACAGGTGACGACGCTGATCGCGGCTGTTATCCTCTATGAGGTCGGCACGAGCGCGGTTAAGGGTTTCGCTTGGACCTTCATGATCGGTATTATCGTCAGCTTGTTTACCGCTGTTGTAATTACACAGCTTTATGTCGGTCTCATGGCGGATAGCAGAAGGCTGGGGAAAAAATCTTTCTTTGGCATCAATGTGGATAACCAGGTCTCCTTCAGCATTAAAAAAGAGCTGCATTTTATTAAGCATCGCAAAAAATTCTATTTTATTTCTATTGCCATCATGGTAATCGGCTTGGGATTTGGTATCGTCAGGGGGCTGAACTACGGGATTGATTTTACCGGCGGAACGATGATTCAGATGGATATGGGCAAGAAGATTGCTATCTCAGAGGTAGAGGATGCGATCGCGCCGTATAAATTAAAGCCTGAAATTATTTATTCCGGCGATCAAAACGAAGAAGTCGTGATCAGGACCATCAAATCCCTTGACAGCGATGAGCGAACCGAAGTGGTCGGCGCGATCAATGAAGCGTTCGGAACGACGGAGGAGGATGTAATAGCAGAAGAATTGTTTGGCCCTTCTGTCGGCAAGGAGTTAAGAAACAATGCGATCCTTGCGATCGTGATTGCCGCTGTCTGTATGCTGGTTTATATCAGATTGCGGTTCTCGCAGTGGAAATTTGGTGGGGCTGCGCTTCTGGGCGTGCTTCACGATGTGCTGATCGTAATCGCTTTTTATGCGATCTTTAACGTTACGGTCAATAATCCGTTTATCGCGGGTATTCTGACGGTAGTGGGTTACTCGATAAATGACACCATCGTTATATTCGACAGGATACGTGAGAATATCAAGTACATGAAGAAGGGCAATATAGAGGAAACGATTGATACCAGCATTACCCAGACATTGGGCAGGTCGTTGATGACCTCTATTACAACGCTTATCGTCATGGTGCCGCTGCTCATTATGGCAGGAGATGCGATCCGGGAGTTTGTGCTGCCGCTTATGGTCGGCATCATAGCAGGCGCATATTCATCCATCGGCATATGCAGCCCGATTTATTATGGTTTTTCTAAGGCTGGAAGCCTGTCCAAATATGAAAAGCAGGTCAAGAAGAGCCAAAATAAAAAGAACAAGAAGAAATACGAAGGAAAATAGAGGATAGGCTGTATTATGAAGAAAAGAAGCGAGTTTTTAACGACCATATCGGAATTCAATCCGAACTATGATATGGAGCTGATCGGCAAGGCCTATGATGTCGCCGAGGAAATGCACAGAGGACAGCTGCGAAAATCGGGAGAACCGTACCTGATCCATCCGCTGGCGGTGGCTGAGATACTGGCTGATCTTGGCATGGACGAGGAGACGATCGTCGCAGGGATTCTTCATGATGTAGTGGAGGATACGCCGTACACAAAAGAAGAATTGATCGCTGATTTTGGTACGGAGGTCGCGCTTTTGGTTGACGGCGTGACTAAGTTAGGCTCTTTAAAATTTGAAAGCAAAGAGGAACGCCAGGTCGAAAATCTGCGAAAGATGTTCCTGGCCATGTCAAAGGATATCCGGGTTTTGATCCTCAAGCTTTCCGACAGGCTTCATAATCTGCGTACGATCAATTATATGACGCACGATAAGATCATTGAAAAATGCCGGGAAACGCTGGATATCTATGCGCCGCTGGCGGCGCGGCTCGGAATCTACGCCATGAAAATGGAGCTTGAGGATATTGCGCTTAAATTCCTTGAGCCGGAGGCTTATTATGATTTGGCTGAGCAGGTAAGCGAACGCAAGGAGAAGCGGGAGGATGCGATCAATCAGGTCGTGACGCAGATTAAAAAATCCTTGGATGAGATTGATCTGAAATTC
>CAJUEB010000184.1 GCA_910585135.1 uncultured Eubacteriales bacterium | reverse complement strand
AGAAGCGGCGATTCGCTAAAAAGTACCGTATCGCCTGGTTTTAAACGCTTTCCCGGCTTTACCATAGTCTCCCAAGTATCCTCTTCCAGGCGTTTGATCAGAAGAAACTCTATTTTTGCCCCAGTCCCTTCCTTTACACCAAACAGCCTCGCCGGAAGCACCTTGGAATTATTCAACACCAGACAATCACCGGCTTGCAGATAATCAACGATATCAAAAAAATGCTTATGCTCCAGCTTGCCGCTGCTTCTGTGAACCACAAGCAGTTTGGATTCATCTCTTTTGTCCGCCGGTTTCTGCGCGATCAGCTCCGCAGGCAAATGATAATCAAAATCATCTATTCTCATAATTTTTCTCTCTTATTTTTTTGCATCTATTTTTCGGTCTTCGCTTTCGCAGTCCCCTTTGTTACTCGCTGATGTTAATGGACATCTGCCCTTCCTCACATGAAATACCCAGATGCTTATATGCCTGCTCCGATACAACCCTGCCCTTCTGGGTTCTGTGAAGAAAACCCGCCTGGATCAGGTAAGGTTCATACACATCCTCGATGGTAACGCGCTCCTCCCCGATGGACGCCGCTATAGTATCAATCCCCACAGGGCCGCCATTGAATCGTTCGATAATCATCCTTAAAATCTCGCGATCCAAGCTCTCAAGACCCATCGGATCTACACCTAACGCTTCCAGTGCCTGATGCGTGATCGCAGCATCAATATTGCCATCCCCTTTGACCTGAGAAAAATCCCTCACGCGCTTTAGCATCCTGTTCGCCACACGTGGCGTTCCCCGGGAACGTCTGGCCATCTCATCCATAGAAGCGTCATCCACACACACGCCCAGGATTTCCGCAGAACGTCCGATGATCTGCTTCAATTCATCCGCCGAATACATCTCAAATTTGCAGCTGACGCCAAATCGATCCCTTAAAGGCGCTGACAGGCTTCCTGCACGGGTAGTTGCACCGATCAGCGTAAATTTAGCGATATCCAGCCGGATCGAACGCGCGGAAGGCCCTTTGCCGATGATAATATCCAGCGCAAAATCTTCCATCGCAGAATAGAGTACCTCCTCCACCGAACGATTCAACCGATGGATTTCATCGATAAAAAGCACATCGTTTTCATTCAGGTTCGTTAAAATAGCAGCCAGATCTCCTGCCCGTTCGATCGCAGGACCTGACGTGATCCTGATATCCACACCCATTTCATTCGCAATAATACCTGCCAAGGTCGTCTTTCCCAGTCCTGGCGGGCCGTAAAACAATACGTGATCGAGCGGCTCGCCGCGCAGCTTTGCCGCCTCAATGAAAATCTTTAAATTATCCGCAGCCTTCTTCTGCCCGATATAATCTGCCAGAGTTTGCGGCCGCAGGGTTTTCTCGCTGCGTTCCTCGCCCTCTCCCAGCTCGGCAGCCGTGATCCGTTCTTCGTAATCCATACGCTGTCCTTTATCCACGCTTCGTATCGCGCCTTTCCTTTCGTTATTCCCCGTTATCGATTCACCGTTATTTCTGTTCCATGTTTTCACCGTTTCCCAAGTCGCAGGCGAGCTTAACAACTACCTCCCGCGACAATCGCCTGCGCGCTTACAATCCACAAAAACACCCGCCGCAACGACTACGCTTGCGGCTCGCAATCTGCAAAGTCATCCGCCACAATGATCATCTGCACAGTCACGTTCCGCAAATCCATCTATGACAAAGACCGACTGCGCTTGCGCCCCGCATCATCCGCCTTCCCTAAAACAAATTCTTCAAAGCCTTCTTGATATAGTCCTCTGCGGTAAGATCCGTTTCCTTTACCTGCGCCAGCGCACTGGATGCCTCTCCTCTCGTATACCCCAGTGCAATCAAAGCTGCAATTGCTTCTGCCCTTCCTCCGGCCGCGCCTGCTTCGTCTGCCGTCATCCCCTGCACGGCCTGCATCCCGTCCTGCTGATCTTCCACCGCAAATTTATCCTTCAATTCCAGCACGATCCGTTCAGCGGTTTTCTTGCCGATGCCATTGGCTTTGGTCAAGGACTTAGCATCCTCAAAGACGACAGCTTCTTGAAGCTGCTCCAACGTAAACGCCGATAAAATCGAAATCCCGGCCTTTGCACCTACGCCGCTGACCGTAATCAGCTTCTTAAAAGCATCCAGTTCGCCCTTTCGCGAAAATCCATACAG
This sequence comes from uncultured Eubacteriales bacterium, assembly GCA_910585135.1. GTDB lineage: Bacteria > Bacillota > Clostridia > Peptostreptococcales > Anaerovoracaceae > Lentihominibacter. Next base: position 2,154 of record CAJUEB010000184.1, on the reverse strand, counting down.
GCTCACATCGTCTTCCCTCACCTGCATCGCAGTATACAGCATGACTTCCTGCCCTTCTTCCGCCATATAAGCGCCGGAATTTGCAGGAACGAAAATTTCATACCCGATCCCATTCACATCTATCATGACAGAGCCATTCCCTTTTTCCGCTAAAATTCCCCGTACAAATCCAATCATTTGATATTCAACTCCTTAAACCGCTTCCTCGTATCCGCCGAATGACCGTGGCAGATAGCAGCCGCTAAAGCATCCGCCGTATCGTCTGGCCTCGGAATCTCCTTTAAATGAAGAATCGTCTTGACCATGATCTGAACCTGCTTCTTGTCAGCCCTGCCATACCCAACGAGCGCCTGTTTGATCTGCAAAGGCGTGTATTCCTCCACTTCGATTCCGCCTTTGACACAAGCCAGGATGGCGACGCCCCTGGCCTGTCCCACCAAAATAGCGGTCTTCGCATTGGTGTTGAAAAAAAGCTGTTCAATAGATGCCGCATCCGGTTTCTCCTCCTCTATGATCTCCCGCAAAGAATCATAAAGGTATGCAAGCCTGTCCGTCATGGGCATGCCCGCATCGGTCGTCACCGCACCATAGCTACACGCTTTAAACTGGTTTCCTGTTTTTTCAACCACGCCATAACCCAATATGGCATAGCCGGGGTCAATTCCTAATATTTTCATGCCTGCTCCTTTTTCATTATCAGTATATCACACAAACGTATGTTTGTCTATTGAAAAACCAATTCTGCGTGTGTTATAATTATTCATAATATCGCAATTAATGCAGGAGGTTCGGTTATGCGTATTCCCAGACAAAACAAAATACTGGAACTCATTGAAAATGAGGAGATTGAGACGCAGGATAAGCTTGTATCCATGCTCAGGGATTTCGGTTACGAAGTAACACAGGCGACAATTTCACGGGACATTAAGGAGTTACAGCTGATCAAGACCTTGTCCTCATCCGGCAAGTACAAATATGCAACAGCCGCCAGCACCGGCAGTCCCATGTCCGATCGATTTTCCAACATTTACAGGGAAACCGTAAAATCCACGGCATATTCCGGCAATATCGTACTGTTAAAAACCTTGTCCGGCTGTGCAAATGCCGCAGCAGAGGCATTAGATTCTCTGGGGCTTCCACATGTCATCGGCTCTGTCGCAGGTGACAACACCATCATGTTCGTCGTGGATGACCCTGAAAACGCACCGGAGGTAGTAGGCATACTCGACAATATGCTAAAAAAATAAGAGGTTACAGATGATTCAACATATCTCGATTAAAGACTTTGCCATCATCGAAAATACGTCCATCGATTTCCACGATGGCTTAAACATGATTACCGGGGAAACCGGCGCCGGAAAATCCATTTTGATTGAAGCAGTAAGCCTTGCGCTCGGCAGCAGGGCGGATACTGCTTTTGTTCGTTCTGGAAAGGAAAAAGCGCGGATACAGATGATCGTAGAGCATGACGGAACGGAGCATATCATTACCCGGGAAATTTCCGCTTCGGGAAAAAGCATATGCAAGCTCGACGATGAAATCGTAACCTTGGGACACTTAAAATCACTGTGCAAAAAATTCGCCGATATACACGGGCAATACGACCACCAGTCCCTGCTCAACCCCGACTACCACATCAAGCTGATAGACCTTTACCAAAAGGAAAAAACAGACCCGGCAAAGGAAGCCGTATCCCAGTGCTATGAAAAATATGCTGCACTGAAAACGCAGCTCCGAAAGCTGCTTGCGCAGGCTGACCATGATAAACGGGAACAGGATTTTATGGCCTTCGAGCTTCAGGAGCTTCGAGATGCAAACCTGCAAATCGGCGAAGATGCCGCTTTAGAAGAGGAAATTGCGCTTTTGCAAAACAGCGAAAAAATATATGAAAACCTGGCAGGTGCTTACCACATCGGCTCAGGGCAGGAAGAACCTGTGCTTTCGCAGCTGAAAAAAATGTCCGATATGCTTGCGGAAACAGCTGAATATTCGCAGGAGCTTGCGGAGCTTTCCCGCAGGATCACCGAAAGCTATTATGAAGTAGAAGATATCTGTTCCTCGCTGCGGGACTGCCGCGACAGGAGCGTATATTCCCCGGAAGACCTCGACCGCAGCATCGCCCGCGCAGAAACCATCAATAAATTAAAAAACAAA